>NZ_BAAGIQ010000001.1:0-116393 GCF_054658175.1 Alkalibacterium sp. s-m-28 | reverse complement strand
ACTTGATGTCCTCGAGTTTTAAATTAAACTGACGATAGACGTATCGTAGCTTTAAGTAGTATGGTGCGACAGTATAGAGTTCCTTTTGCTCCTCACTCAACTGGTTTAACGCCTGAATATAATAAGGACAAGTGTCGTTTTTACACTTGTAGATGTCGAATTCAGACCGTTGTTTAATCTTCTCAAGACACTTCTCACAGTGAGGACATTTGAGAATGACATCTTTAGAGTAACGATTCTTCGAATTAAATAAAGCAGAACAGACTTTGCACTGATATTGTCCGTGCACACCATTATTCTTATAGAGATAGTCATGGGGCGCATGACACTTAGCGCAACGTACATGTTCAGGAACTTCAGAAGATGACTTGTGGCGACGAACAGGTTTGATCGGTTTACCTGCTTCCACGGCCTGTTTTAGAAGGTATTTATAGTCCGCCCGTTCAATCTTTACAACTTTCGGTGGGTCATCAAGGGTCAATTTGTTGTAATCAAGCTTTGTGATATCGGTCCCTTTAGGTGGTCGATCACCCGCATCTTCAAGCCAAGTAATATAATCGTTTAAAAGTTGAATTAAACTGTTTTGCCACTTGATTTTATTAACTAAATACATGATAATCTGAAGTAGATTAGGCATCTCTTTTCACTCCTTAAGTGATGAATGTTTGTTTTAGTGAACTTCATTTTATCAGATTAAGGGGGGGAAGAGGTGCCTTTTTGTATTTTAATTGATAGAGCAACGATAGTTGCATTAAAACAACACGAAAAAACAAAAAAATTGGTAATTACTATTATAGATAAGGTAGGGGAAAAATGAATAAACAAAAAATTGCTATATTAACCGACTCGGGTTCAGATGTACCTGAACAGATTCGTACGACATATGATATCAAGGTCATTCCTTTGAAGATCATTTTTGAAGACGGCGAATATGTTGATAAAGTAAACATTACCGCTGAAGAAGTTTATGACCGAATGAGTGAAGAAATACCAAAGACTTCTCTTCCTGATGGAGAAATCATCAAAGGAATGTTTGATGAAATCAAGGCAGAAGGATATGAAAAAGTACTTGCCGTGACGATTTCAAGTGGACTGAGTGGAACGAACAACATGGTCCGCATTGTGGCTGAGCAGTACGAAGGGCTGGATATATTTGTTTTTGATACTAAAAATATCGGTATTGGTGCAGGTTTTTCTGTTGTGGAAGCAGCACTTCAGGCAGCAAAAGATATAGAATGGGATACAATCAAGGCTAATCTCCAGAAGGGCATTGAAAAAGCGAAAGTTTTCTTTCATGTGCCTACACTTGAGTACCTTCAGAAAGGCGGACGAATCGGTCTGGTTCAATCAGTTCTCGGAAGCATGATGAACCTCAAACCGATCATTACGTGTAATGAAGATGGGATCTATCACACTGTAGCTAAAGTTAGAGGTAAAGCGAAGTCTGTGAACAAAACTATTCAGTTAGTTGAAGAGTTTGCTTCTACAGCTAAAAAGTACAATCTGGCAGTTGCTTACGGTGGGAGAACTGCTCTAAAAGAAGCTGAAGCAATCAGACAGGAGCTGAAGGCCAAGCTTCCTGATT
The DNA here is from genome assembly GCF_054658175.1 of Alkalibacterium sp. s-m-28. Classification (NCBI taxonomy): domain Bacteria; kingdom Bacillati; phylum Bacillota; class Bacilli; order Lactobacillales; family Carnobacteriaceae; genus Alkalibacterium; species Alkalibacterium sp. s-m-28. The sequence goes on along the minus strand of NZ_BAAGIQ010000001.1, from coordinate 114,808 downwards.
ATGAACAGTTCTTCTTTGATCAAGTCAGTCCAGCACTGGGTGTCCACACTGGACCAGGTCTGATTGGTATTGGCGTTCAGATCTTAGACTAATAGAAATATTATGAAACAGACGCAGTAAAGACTTCCTTTATTGTGTCTGTTTTTTTCTGTTATAATGTAGGAACGTGAATCAGACTAGGAGTGAATCGAGTGCTAGCAGAAACAATATGGCGAAATAATACAATCGGTGACGATCAGGCAATTTCAGATCTCGCTGCTGAAATGAACCAGTCAAAAACTTTCATACGCTTATGTATGGCTAGAGGACTGACGACTAAAGAAGACATCAGTCACTTTATGACGCCGACAGCGGAATGGTTTCATGATCCTTTTGAACTGAAGGATATGGACAGAACAATTGAACGGATTCAGAAAGCCATCGAGCTCCATCAGAAAATAACAATTTATGGCGATTATGATGCGGACGGAGTTACAAGCACAACTATTTTATATGAAGCGATCGAGATGCTCGGGGGGAATGTCGACTATTTTATTCCTAATCGGTTTGTTGAAGGGTATGGCCCGAATATCAATGCATTTGAACGCTTAGTTGAACAAGGTACTGAGCTGATCGTGACTGTTGACAATGGGATCGCTGGACACGATGCGATTAATAGAGCGAATGAACTAGGGATCGATGTCATCGTAACCGATCACCACGAATGCCCGGAAAATCTTCCACAAGCTTACAGCATTGTACACCCTAAGCATCCTGAAGGCAGTTACCCGTTTAAGGAACTCGCAGGGGCCGGTGTCAGTCTGAAAGTAGCGCACGCCCTTCTTGGAGAATTGCCCGAAGAAATGATCGAACTGGCTATGATCGGAACGATAGCAGATGTAGTGTCTCTAACTGATGAAAACAGGGCGCTCGCTTACTTCGGCTTGAAGTTGATCAGACAGACCCAGAGAGTTGGGCTTCAGAGTCTATTAAAACAAGCTGAAATCTCCAGGGAAGACATTGATGAAGAAACGATCGGCTTCAGGCTTGCTCCTCCTGTCAACGCCGTAGGACGTTTAGGGGATGCCACGATGGTTGTCGACCTTCTCACTACATATGATGAGAAAAAAGCAGAGGACCTAAGTAGAAAAGTGATGGAGAAAAATAGTGAAAGAAAAAATATAGTCAGTCAAATTACCGGCGAAGCATTATCTAGAGTTGATGCACAGCAAAATGATCAAGTTATTGTATTAAAAGACGAGAATTGGCATCAAGGGGTGCTGGGTATCGTGGCCAGTAAAGTGACTGAAAAGACTGGAAAACCAGCTCTCATATTTTCTGTTGACCAGGACACTGGGATAATGAAAGGCTCAGGTAGAAGCGTGTCCGGTTTCAATCTGTTCGACTGTATGCAGCAGACCAGTCATCTCCTGAGAAATTTTGGTGGACACGAAATGGCCTGTGGTGTCAGCCTTGAGTTGACCAATCTGGAAACCTTCTACGACGCACTCCAGAAAAGTGCGAAGAATCTAGCGGGAGATAGGGCACTGAAGACTGAACTGACAATTGATGTTACGGCAGAATGGGAAGATCTGTCCATCGACCTGATTACGGAACTTGATCAGCTCAGACCATTTGGCCAAGATAACAGAAAACCTCTATTTAATATTTCTTCTGTCGTCCCAGAAGGGGCTCGCTTGATAGGGGCGAATCAGGATCACTTAAAATCGCTCGTTACTAAAAATGATACTAAAATGGATATGATCGCATTTGGCGCTTCAGACTGGTTTGAAGTGTTCAAATCCCAGCCGGAAATAGATATTGCTGGATATGTGTCGATCAATGAATGGAATGGAAACAGAAAGGTTCAGATCCAGGCTGTCGACTTCAAATCCAGAGAAAAAATAGCCATCGACAGACGCCAGTCAACTTTAAAGTCGGAAGTGTTCCTCGATTCTGAAGGCCATTATGTATTCTTTCAGAAAGCAGTATATAATAAGTGGCAGGAACAGATTCATCCAGAAGCTACCTGTCAGTTGGTGGACATGAGCACTGAGTTATATTCGGTCAGCAAAACGACTAAAATAATTGTTGTTGATACTCCAGACCAACTCGAACTTTTCCGGACTGTGTACAGGAATTATGTGAAGCAGTCTTTCTACTTGTATCTTTATTCTCCAAATGAGTACTATTTTAAAGGCATGCCGAAACATTCAACGTTCTCATCTTTGTATAAATGGCTGCGAACAAAGGAAACAGTCGATCTGTCAAAAGACACCAGGGAACTGGTGACTAAGCTCAACATCGATAAAGAAGTCGCTAAATTCATGTTAATGGTGTTTTTAGAGAACGAATTTGTTACAATAGAGGATGGAAAGGTGAGAGTCGTTGCCGATCCGGACCCGAAAAAACTGGAAGACACCAAGACGTATAAAAGACGGCTGGAACAGATTGCTGTTGAAGAAAAATTGGTTTACAGCTCTTTTAACGAATTGATGACTGCCATAAATGACACAAACTAAGTATGTGTAAACATAACGGAGGATTATAAATGGATTTTAAACAATATATTGCTGATGTACCTGACTTTCCTGAAGGGGGGATTGTGTTTAGAGATATTTCTCCACTGATGGCCGATGGTGAAGCTTACAGAGAAGCAACCAGACAGATCGTTGAATACGCTAAAGGAAAAGGGGTCGAAATGATCGTCGGTCCTGAGGCCAGAGGGTTCATCGTCGGCTGTCCTGTTGCCAATGAACTGGGAATTGGATTTGCACCCTGCCGTAAAAAAGGAAAGTTGCCTAGAGAAACTGTCGAAGTGAGTTACGGACTTGAATACGGCAATGATATCCTTCAGCTCCATAAAGATGCGATCAAACCAGGTCAAAAAGTGCTGATCACAGACGACCTGCTTGCTACTGGAGGGACCATAGCTGCAACGATCGAACTTGTAGAAAAGCTGGGTGGAGAAGTTGTCGGTGCGGCATTCTTTATTGAACTTGCTGATTTAAAAGGTCGCGATAAAATTGAAGGCTATGACATTTTTAAATTAATGACTTACTAAATACTGAAAACCCCCTCTCGAGTGAGAAGGGGTTTTTTATTAGAATATATGGCTTCTATATAAAGAAATAACTTTTCCGAGAATTTTTACATCATTAAGGATGATAGGGTCAAGTGCATCATTTTCGGGCTGAAGTCTGATATGATTCTTTTCTTTGTAGAATCGTTTACAGGTTGCTTCATCATCTTCAGTCATGGCAATGACAATATCTCCATTACTTGCACTTTCCTGTTTTCTAACGATAACCTGATCGCCGTCTAGAATACCAACATTCATCATACTATCTCCACGGATAGTCAGCATGAACAGATTGCCTCTGTCTAGCTCCAGGTCATTTGGAATCGGGAAATAATCTGTAGCTTCCTCAATAGCAAGGATAGGTTCGCCGGCAGTGACTACTCCTAGTAGAGGTATTTTGTCCTCTTCATCTATTCCCAGTTTATCCAATCCGGCTTTAGTGAACTCGATCGCTCTTGGTTTCGAGGGGTCTCTTAGGATGAATCCATTTTTTTCAAGACGTGCTAAATGTCCGTGAACTGTTGACGTTGAAGAGAGAGCTGTCGCCATCCCGATTTCTCTCACAGTGGGAGGATACCCTTTCTTCTTCACCTGGTTATATATATATTGTAGAATTTCAATTTGTCTTTCACCTTTACGGCCTCTAGTGGTCATTACTCACCCTCACTTTCGGAATAATTTATATGAACAACTGTTCTATTGTTATCAGTATAGCATAGGGCAGACGCTAATTCAAACGGATGTTCGAATAAAGGAAGCAGGTTTCGATCGAATCTTATCTACCACTTTTTAATCATGAATGTTATGATATAAGGTGTAGGACTTGCAAGAAAAGAGAACTGAGGAGGATTCTATGTTAGAAAAGAAAAAACTTGACAGAATAAATGAACTCGTACGAAAAGAAAGAAGCGACGGTCTGTCTCAGGAAGAAAAAGATGAACAGAAAGGGTTGAGAGAAGAGTATATTCAAGCTTTCAGGTCCGGCATGAAGAATCAGATCGAAGGGATGAAAGTTGTGGATCCTGATGGAAATGATGTCACACCAGATAAAGTGAAAGAGATTCAGAAAGAAAAAGGCCTGCATGGCCGGGATGAGTAAAGAGCCTTATTGGTAATAACTGCAGAATAGATTGAAATAAAGCGCTAAAAATAGTACAATAACAGAGTAAGTTTAAATTTTAAACAAACGAAAGGGTTGAAGTTCATTGTTCGATAAAACAGATCAAATGGCTGTCGATACGATTCGTACATTAAGTATTGATGGAGTACAGGCAGCCAATTCAGGTCATCCTGGGTTACCTATGGGAGCAGCTCCTATGGCATATACATTATGGACCCGTCACCTGAATGTTAATCCGAAAAATTCGAGATGGTTCAATAGAGACCGTTTTGTCCTTTCAGCAGGACACGGCTCTATGCTATTATACAGCCTTCTTCATCTGTCAGGTTATAACGTGTCTATTGATGACCTTAAAAACTTTCGTCAATTGGGAGGGAATACACCAGGACACCCTGAAGTGCATATCACAGATGGTGTCGAGGCAACTACTGGTCCTCTAGGTCAAGGCGTAGCTAATGCAGTAGGAATGGCAATGGCAGAAGCACACCTGTCTGCTACCTATAATAAAGGTGACTATAACATCGTTGACCACTATACTTATGCACTGTGTGGAGACGGAGACCTTCAGGAAGGTGTTTCTCAGGAAGCTGCTTCTCTGGCTGGTCACTTGAAATTAGGCAAACTGATTATGCTTTACGATTCCAACGATATCCAGCTTGATGGACCGACTTCAAAAGCGTTCACTGAAAATGTCGGTATGCGTTTTGAGGCTTACGGATGGGAACATATCCTGGTTGAAGATGGAAACGATTTAGAGGCCATCGATGCTGCAATAACTAAAGCGAAAGAATCCACCGATAAACCAACACTTATCGAAATCAAAACAGTCATCGGATTCGGAGCAACAAATGCCGGTACGCACAATGTTCACGGTGCACCACTTGGACCTGAAGGGGTAAAAGCTGCTAAGAAAGCATACGGCTGGGAAGGCGAAGACTTCTACGTACCTGAAGAAGTCACTAAGCGATTCAAAGAGCACATGATCGATAAAGGTCAGGAGCTAGAAGATAAGTGGAACAGTCTACTTGATGAATACCGCAGTGCTAATGGTGAACTTGCGAATCAGTTCGACCAGGCTTTATCTGGAGAGCTTCCAGAAGGATGGGATGCTGAACTGCCTTCATTTTCTGAAGAAGATGGAGCAGATGCAACACGTAACTACAGTGGAAAAGTGCTGAATGCTATTGCTGAAGCTGTCCCTAACTTCTGGGGTGGATCTGCCGACTTGTCAGGATCGAACAAGACTATGATCAGTGGTGTTAAAGACTTCCAGGCTGGTCAGTATGACGGACGCAACATCTGGTACGGCGTAAGAGAATTTGCTATGGCAGCTGCTCTAAACGGCATCCTGCTTCATGGGGGAACGAAATCTTACGTTGCTACATTTTTCGTCTTTACAGATTATCTGAGACCAGCGGTACGTCTGGCTGCACTATCTGAAATTCCGGCTATCTATGTCATGACACATGACTCAATTGCCGTAGGTGAAGACGGACCGACTCACGAACCTGTAGAACAGCTATCCAGCTTCAGAGGAATGCACAATCTGACTGTTCTTCGTCCGGCTGACGGTAACGAAGTAGCTGCAGCTTGGGAAATTGCTGTGACATCAACTAACCGTCCAACTATGCTTGTGCTGACTCGTCAAAATCTTCCTGTTCTTCCTGGAACTAAGGAAACAGCGAGACAAAATGTCAAGAAAGGTGCTTATGTCCTTTCTCCGTCTGAAAGCGACACACCTGATGGTATCCTGATTGCTACTGGATCTGAAGTAACATTAGCTGTTGAAGCGCAGAAAGAGCTGAAAGCACAAGGGCACGATGTATCAGTAGTCTCCATGCCAAGTTTCGATCTGTTCGAACTTCAGTCTGATGAGTACAAGGAATCTGTTCTTCCAGCTGCTGTAAAAAACAGAGTAGCTATCGAAATGGGATCTCCATTCGGCTGGCACCGCTATGCTGGACCTGAAGGTAGGATTCTTGCGATCGACAAATTCGGAGCAAGTGGTAATGGTGAAGCTGTTGTTGAAGCTTACGGATTTACTTCTGAAAATGTTGTCAACACGTATCTTTCAATGAAATAATGTAACTGAAAAGTCTGAAAGCCACCTGTATTCCTGCTGGAGCACAGGTGGCTTTCAGCATGTTGTGAATAAAAACCGGAAGACGGGCTGGCCAGTACTTCCCTCTCTAAGTCAATTGATGGTATAAAATAGCTTTTTAACATATAAAGGTTTATTTCTCCACATTTATTGTGTAAAATAGTTCAGTGAGCAGATATGTCTATGTCTGCTGTATGGTTACAGTATCGATTTTTGAAAGGAGTGAACAAGATGAGCACAGGCCTTGCTATTGTACTAATTATTTTAGCTCTGATCGCCGGACTGGTCGGAGGATTCTTTATTTCCAGAAAATATATGATGGACTATTTTGAAAAAAATCCGCCAATCGACGAAAACATGCTGCGTATGATGATGCTTCAAATGGGACAGAAACCTTCTGAACGTAAGATCAATCAGATGATGAGTCAAATGAAATCTCAGCAGAAGAGCGCAAAGAATAAAAAGAAAAAATAAGTAAGGGACGGACAGAATAAAACGCTGTCCGTTAACATTTGACACAATATGACAATATGTCATATTGCTTTCACAATCGACTAAGCTAATGGGAGACGACGATATGGGGATATTTAAACGACTGAGCTGGTTTTTCAAACAGGAGAAAAAATCCTATCTGGTAGGAATAGGTGCACTGATCATCGTAGCGCTGCTCCAGCTGATTCCACCGAGAATTATAGGCATTGTAGTCGATGAAATAGATATGGGTATAATCACACAGGAATCGCTGCTTACGTGGCTGCTGATTCTGTCTTCCACTGCAATCGGTCAGTATGCTCTAAGGTATTTATGGCGGGTGCGTATCTGGGGAAACGCTGCTAAACTTGAACAGATCGTGCGTAAGCAGCTGTTCAATCATTTTACAAATATGGATAATGAGTTCTTCCAGAAATACCGTACAGGTGACTTGATGGCACATGCAACAAATGACCTTCGTGGTCTTAGAATGGTTGCAGGTGGAGGGATTCTTACGATGGCTGATGCAATCAGTGTCGGTCTGACCACTTTGCTGGCAATGATTTTTTTTGTAGACTGGCGCCTGACACTTCTGGCGATCATTCCACTGCCATTATTAGCCATGACGTCTCGTGTGCTCGGGAAAAAGCTTCACCTGCGATTCAGAGACGCTCAGGCTGCCTTTTCGCATCTGAATGATAAAGTTCAGGAGAGTATTCAGGGGATCAAGGTAATCAAGACGTTTGGACAGGAAAAAGAGGATATAGAGCAATTTTCAAAACAGACTGACAATGTCGTTGAAAAGAACAGATCAGTATACAAAATCGATTCACTTTTTGATCCGGCGATTACGTTTATCATGGGGATTTCATATTTCCTGACGATACTTGTAGGAGGCTGGCTGATTTCAGACGGAGAAATATCTGTCGGAGATTTCGTGACGTTCATCAATTATATCGGAATGCTCGTTTGGCCGATGTTTGCTATCGGACGTCTGTTCAACATTATTGAAAGAGGATCTGCCAGTTATGACCGGATCGAAAATCTGCTTAGAGAAGAGACATCAATAGTGGAACGTCAAGGGGCGATAGACAAACCGGTTTCAGGAGAGTTGTCTTTTGAACTTGATTCCTTTTCCTACCCTGATGAGGAAGGGACCACCCTTAAAAACATCCACTTCACGCTTGAAGCTGGCGGGACATTAGGTGTCGTTGGTAAAACGGGAGCAGGTAAAACAACGATTCTTAAGTTGCTTCTCAGAGAATATGATGGGTATAAAGGCAGGATCAGGTACGGGGGATATGACATACGTGATTATACCCTCGATGCGTTATTGAAACATATAGGCTATGTGCCTCAGGATAACTATCTGTTTTCAGATACGATAAGAGAAAATATCCGCTTTGCAGATCCGACCTTGTCTCAGGAAGCTGTCGAAGCGGCAGCTAAACTTGCCGATATTCATGATGATATTCTTGCGATGCCGAATGGATATGACACGGAAGTAGGCGAGCGGGGCGTGTCACTTTCCGGGGGGCAGAAACAGCGAATTTCAATTGCCCGGGCTATCCTCATCAATCCGGAACTGATGATTCTTGATGATTCACTATCGGCTGTCGATGCGAAGACTGAGGAAAGTATCCTGTCAGGGCTGAAAGAACTGCGCAGAGGACAGACGACGATCATTGCGGCTCACCGTATCAGCTCAGTCATGCACGCTGAAGAGATCATCGTTGTCGAAGACGGTGAAATTGTCGAGCGCGGGACGCACAATTCGTTGCTTGCACAGGATGGATGGTATAAGGATATGTATGAACAGCAGCAGCTGGTAAGGGAACTGGAAGGGGGAGAGGGCTAATGGAACAGCAGGAACTACAGAAAAGACGAACGATTCCGTTTAACGAACAGATGAGTATACTGAGACGCATCCTTACATTTGCCTCACCTTACAGAAATCAGTTTATACTGGCTATATTTTTCAGTGTAGCTCTTGCAGTAACTAATGCGGCACTCCCCCGAATCATTCAGGTTTTCATTGATAACCACCTGACAGTCGGTGGCGTGACGATTCAGACGATTCTCTTCTTCGCATCTCTTCACTTTGGTGTGACGATCGTTAGAATGACTGTCTGGTATTTCGAATTGTATATCTTTAATATGGCTTCAGAAAAAACAGTACAGAACATAAGAAATCAGCTGTTCACCAAACTTCATAATCTAGGCATGCGATTCTTCGATCAGACCTCTACTGGCTGGATCATTACGCGAGCTACAAATGATACTGAAGCAATGAAGGACTTCTGGCACGTATTTCTGACGATCATACAAGGGGTGTTTGGGGTCATCATCTCCCTTGGGGCAATGTTCCTGCTGGATGTAACTGTGACACTGTGGATCCTTATCTTTGCACCGGTCCTGCTACTGGTCATCAGATTCTATCAGGTCTATAGCTCACGCACTTACCATGAAATGAAATCCAAGCTGAGCCTGCTGAACACAAAACTTGCAGAAACCATTAACGGGATGTCAGTGATTCAGCAGTTCAGACAGGAAAAACGGCTTCAGAAGGAATTTGAAGAGACAAACCAGTCCTACTTCAATTCTCGTTTCTCCATGGTCAGAATCAACGCCTTGCTTCTGAGCCCGGTCATTAACATGCTGTATACTCTTGCTGTTGTTCTGATCCTGGCACTGTTCGGGTTCGACGCGTTGACCAGCCCGATTGAAGTAGGAATCATTTTTGCCTTCACATCATATGCAAATGATTTCTTCAGACCATTGACCCGGCTGATGGATAGTCTGAGTCTGTTCCAAGACGGAGTTGTTTCAAGCAGCCGCATCCTTACAGTTATGGATAACGAAGAGTATGTGCCGGAGCAGGACGACGATCCTGAAGCGCAGATCACTGACGGCAAGATAGAGTTCAAAAATGTAAGCTTCTCATATGACGACGAGAATTACGTTCTGAAAGACGTTTCGTTCACTGTAAATCCAGGAGAGACTATTGCGCTTGTCGGTCATACAGGGAGCGGAAAGTCTTCGATCATAAACGTGCTGATGCGTTTCTATGATTTCCAGAAAGGGGACGTGCTGATCGATGAGCAGTCCATCAGATCCTTCCCTATGCGGGAGCTGCGTCAGCGTATAGGTCTGGTCCTGCAGGATTCCTTCCTTTTCTACGGAACAATCAAGGACAACATCCGTTTGATGAACGAGGCTATTACAGATAGAGAGATAATTGAAGCGGCACGATTTGTTCAAGCCGATCAGTTTATCGAAGAACTTCCAGGTCAATATGATGCGCGGGTTGTTGAGAGAGGGGCCAGCTTCTCCAGTGGTCAGAAACAGCTGATCTCATTTGCCAGAACGATTGTAAGGGACCCTAAAATCCTAATCCTCGATGAAGCAACAGCAAATATCGATACAGAGACGGAGTCGCTCATTCAGGAAGGTCTGGAACGCATGCGTCAGGGACGAACGACTGTGGCGATCGCTCACCGACTGTCTACGATCAGAGATGCTGATCAGATCTTGGTACTAGATAATGGACATATTATAGAACGCGGGACCCATGACGAGCTGATTGAACGTGGCGGTTCATACAGAGATATGTACGAATTGCAGAACATCGGTCTGCAGTGATAGAAATATACTAGCAAATAAAAAAAGCCTTATCCACATCAGCCGGTAAACTGGTTGATCTCTGGATAAGGCTTTTTTCTTATTTATGGTCTTCAGAATCTAGAGAGACGAACGCATCCTGTATTTTTTCGGAATAATAAGCAGTGACGTCCTTGATGCCTTCTATTTTACGTTCAACCATGAACGGTTCTCCGAAGCGTACGGTTGCTTTCTGACGTTTCAGCAGGTCTTTGAATGTATACGGGCCGTGATAGACAACAGGTACAATCGGTTTTTTACTCATTTTTGCTATCGTAACAGCGCCACCTTTAAGTTCAGTGGAATGTCGTGTTCCTGTGGGGAAGATCACCAGGCCAAGATCGGTTTCCTTCAAAATCTTGACTGGGGTCTTGATGGCACTTGGGCCAGGATTTTTACGGTCAACAGGGAAAGCGTTCATTTTTGTAATCAGCCACTTAAAGAGTGGGTTCTTGAAAAGTTCTTTTTTTGCCATGAAACTGAATTGCTTGGGCGAGGCGGCAAGTACTAAATATACCGGATCGATCCATGAGCGATGAGGTGCTATAAGAATATAGTTATCGTCTTTAGGCAGGTTTTCCTTGCCCTGGACTTTATATCGTCCGTTTAAAGTCAGTATAAGCAACCTTACAATTAATCTTACAAATGAAAAAAACACTAGAGTCCACTTCCTTTTTAGGTTCTCAGTATAGTATGCGATAGAACTGGAAAATGTGCAAGAAAAAAATTAACTGAGAGTTGCATTTTAAGAGTATATGTAGTATACTTATAAGCGGTGCAAAAAGCACCAAATTTCACACCTGAGTGGATGGATTGAATGGTGCTCTATTGCCATGGAGTGTTCAAACAGATGAAGCTCGGGGAGGAAAAATATAAAACCAAATGGAGGAATGACAAATGGCAGTTGTATCAATGAAACAATTATTAGAATCAGGTGTTCATTTCGGTCACCAGACTAGACGCTGGAACCCTAAGATGAAACCATATATCTTTACAGAAAGAAACGGCATCTACATCATCGACTTGCAGAAGACTGTTAAGCTGATCGATCAAGCTTACAACTATGTCCGTGATATTGCAGAAGATGGCGGAACAGTTCTTTTTGTAGGAACTAAAAAACAAGCACAAGATGCGATCAAAGAAGAAGCTCAAAGAGCTGGCGCTTACTACATCAACCACCGTTGGTTGGGTGGGACGCTAACTAACTGGGATACAATTCAGAAGCGTATCAAGCGTCTGAAACAGATTGAAAAAATGGAAGAAGACGGAACATTCGATGTCCTTCCTAAAAAAGAAGTCGGTATCCTGATCAAAGAACGCGATCGACTTGAAAAATTCTTAGGCGGAATCAAAGATATGCCTAAGCGTCCTGACGTGTTATTCGTTGTTGACCCAAGACAAGAGCACATTGCTGTTAAAGAAGCTCAAAAACTTAATATTCCAATCGTAGCAATGGTAGATACTAACTGTGATCCAGATGAGATCGACGTTATCATCCCTTCAAACGACGATGCTATCCGTGCAGTAAAATTACTGACTAAAACAATGGCTGATGCTGTTATCGAAGGAAATCAGGGAGAAGAAGGCTTTGAAGAAGAAGCAAAATCTGATTCTCTAGATGAAATCGTTGAAGTCGTCGAAGGCGATAACGAGTAATCATCGCTTTTACCGGATCGATATACGACTAAGGAGGAATTTTTGTGGCAAACATTAAAGCAGCTCAAGTAAAAGAGTTACGTGATAAAACAGGCGTTGGAATGATGGATGCGAAAAAAGCATTAGTGGAAACTGATGGAGATTTAGACGCAGCTGTCGATTACCTGAGAGAAAAAGGTGTATCTAAAGCAGCTAAGAAAGCAGACCGTATTGCGGCTGAAGGACTGGCTAACGTTCACATCGAGGGTAACGTTGCGGCTATCGCAGAAATCAACTCAGAAACAGACTTCGTTTCTAAAAACGATAAATTCCAGAACCTTGTTAAAGGTATTACTAAAACTGTAGCAGCAAACAAACCTGCAACTATAGAAGAAGCACTTGCTTTGGATATGGGTGGAGACTCAATTCAGGATACAATTACTGAAGCGACTCAGACTATCGGTGAGAAGATCACTCTACGTCGTTTTGCTGTTGTAGAAAAAACTGACAATGATGTATTCGGCGACTACGAGCACATGGGTGGACGCATTACTGTTCTTTCTATTATTGAAGGAACCGATGATGTAGAAGTCGCTCGTAACGTATCTATGCACATTGCGGCAATCAATCCTAAATTCATCACTCGTGAAGAAATCTCTCAGGAAGAAAGAGATCACGAACTGAACGTGTTGACTGAACAAGCTAAAAATGAAGGAAAACCTGCAAATATCGTTGAAAAAATGGTACAGGGACGTCTCAACAAATGGCTAGCAGAAGTAAGTCTTGTTGATCAGCCATATGTTAAAGATCCAGACAAAACTGTTGGTGAGTACTTGAGCGAAAAAGGTGCATCTATCAAATCATTCATCCGTTACGAAGTGGGAGAAGGAATTGAGAAACGTACTGAAGACTTCGCTGCAGAAGTTCAAAGCCAATTAGGCAATAAATAAGTTTGTAGATATGGAGCAGGGGTATTTGATCCCTGCTCTTTTTTTGCAAGCTATCTCTATTACTAAATACATAAGGATTCTGACAGAACGGAGGCCATATGATTTCACATAAAGATCAGCTTAATACTCAATACGACGTAATTATCGTTGGTGCAGGTGCAGCCGGTTTATCAGCGGCGATTCAGGCAGATGATACAGGTGCCTGCCCTGTTATTTTTGAGAGCATGCCGGGTGTGAAAGGGAACAGCATTAAAGCATCTGCGGGAATGAACGCTTCACAGACAAAATTTCAGCAGGCCCAGGGGATTGAGGACAGTCATTCACTTTTTTATGAAGAGACACTGGCTGGCGGAAACCGGACAAACGATGTAGAGCTGTTGTCCTATTTTGTTGAAGAATCGCCGAAAGCAGTTGACTGGCTTGACTCAATGGACATTACTTTGTCCAGTCTCACAACTACAGGCGGAATGTCTGTTAAACGAACACATAGACCATCTGATGGATCTGCTATCGGAGGATACTTGATGAAAGGTCTGATGCGTATAGTCGAAGAACGAGGGATCCCTCTGTTTACTTCTGCAGAAGTCATTCGTCTGTCGACATCAGAAGATTCGAATCTGATCAACGGCGTTTATGTAGCTATAGACCGGCAAGGTGAAAACTTAGTCAGGGCCAGGGCTGTTGTCATAGCAACTGGTGGTTTTGGCAGTAATTATAAAAAAATAGAAGAAGTGGCTCCTGACCTTGTTAAGCTTATCACTACAAATCATGAAGGAAGTCAAGGAAGTGGGATCGACATGGTCAAGGCGGTCGGAGGAAGTATCAGAGATCTTGATCAGATTCAGATCCATCCCACCGTCCATCAGAGAAGTCGATTTTTATTGACAGAGGCAATAAGAGGCGAAGGAGCCATACTCATTTCTTTGTCAGGGAAACGGTTTGTCAACGAAATGGACCGTCGAGATGTGGTATCACACGCTATTATAAACTGTCCAGAACAGAAAGCGTTCCTGATTTTCGATGAACAGCTAAAAGAAAGAGTGCCCGCGGTCGGGTTCTACGAGTCAAAAGATATGGTGTTAAAAGCAGAGACGTTGTACGGACTGGCTGATCAGATCGGTGTACCAAAAGAAGTATTAGCAGCAACGATTACAGAATGGAATCAGGCCGTCGCCTATGGAACAGATGACCTGTTCGAACGGACTACTGCCATGGAACATCCCATTCAGACAGGTTCGTTTTATGCCATAGAAGTGGCTCCAGGAATTCACCATACCATGGGTGGTGTCAGAATCAATACAAGGTCTGAAGTGATTGATGAAGATGGCAGAAAGATCAGTGGCTTGTATGCAGCCGGAGAAACGTGCGGGGGACTGCATGGAGAAAACAGGATAGGTGGCAATGCAATTGCTGAAACCATCGTGTTCGGAAGGCAGGCTGGAAAGCAGGCGGCAGAGTACGTACAAAAAAGTGCAGGGGATTATGGTTTTTAATTTAACAAAATAGAACGCTAATTATTTTAAAACGTCGCATAGCTGCACGGAATAACTGTCAATTTTTAATGACCTTGCACTTGTTATGTGGTAGAATAAAAATGTATGAATTATGGAGGGAACGATTATATGGATGAACCGAAGTACAAGCGAATCGTACTGAAATTAAGTGGAGAAGCTCTTGCTGGAGATGCTGGATTCGGCATAGAGCCGCCAACTATACATGAAATCTGTCAGGAAATTAAAGATGTACATGAACTTGGCGTCGAAATCGCCATCGTAGTAGGCGGCGGGAATATCTGGCGTGGTCATGTTGGAGCTGAAATGGGTATGGAGCGCTCACAGGCAGATTATATGGGGATGATTGCTACGATCATGAATGCTCTGGCCCTACAGGATTCACTTGAAAATGCCGGTGTACCGACTCGTGTTCAGACGTCTATTGAAATGCGTCAGGTTGCTGAACCATATATTCGCAGAAAAGCTATGCGTCACCTTGAAAAAGGCCGTGTCGTCATTTTCGCCGGAGGTACTGGCAGCCCGTACTTCTCAACAGATACAACTGCAGCGCTTCGAGCCGCAGAAATGCAGGCTGATGTCATTATGATGGCCAAGAACAATGTCGACGGGGTTTATTCGGCTGATCCGAATATTGATGCCAATGCCGTTAAGTTCGAAGAACTGACTTATCTGGATATCATAAATAAATCACTTCAGGTAATGGATACCACAGCGTCCTCTTTAAGTATGGACAACGATATTCCATTAGTCGTATTTAATCTGAATAAAAAAGGTAACATTAAACGTGTAGCCCTAGGAGACACGATTGGGACAACTGTAAGGAGGAAAAAACAGTGACTGAAGCAATCTTAAAAGACACACAGGGAAGAATGAAAAAAGCGGAGCAGGCCTATGTAAGGGAACTTGGAAGCATCCGTGCAGGACGTGCTAACCCGAGTCTGCTGAATCGCATCAACATCGAGTATTATGGTGTACCTACGCCTTTGAACCAGATAGCGCAGATTTCAGTACCTGAAGCACGCGTTCTTCTTATCACCCCATACGATAAAAATGCACTCGGTGACATTGAAAAAGCACTGAATCAGTCTGATATCGGAATTCCGCCGGCAAATGACGGGAACGTCATTCGACTTGTCGTACCGGCACTTACGGAAGAAAGAAGAAAAGATATAGCAAAGCAGGTAGGCAAAGAAGCTGAAAATGCGAAAATTGCTGTAAGGAACATTCGCCGTGATGCAATCGATTCATTGAAGAAAGCAGAAAAAGATGGAGAACTGACTAAAGATGACCTTCATCACTATGAAGAGGAAGTTCAAAAGCTGACAGATGACAGTGTCAAAGCTATCGACAAGCTATCTGCAGAAAAAGAAAAGGAAATTTTAGAAGGATAAAAAAAGGAGAGTAGCTGAAGCACTTTTAAGGAATGTATCACATCATCCTTAAAGAGCAGAGCTGACTCTCCTTTTGCTTTATAGTTTACTGATAATGTATTTGTTCACTAATTTAGTAACAACTGAAGTAACGACTATGCTGATAATGTACTTTCTTAAGCGTCTCATATGCAGGTCCTCCTTAATATTAAATTAACACTTTTCTGTTAGCTTACTTATAGTATAGCAAATCTCCATAAATACAGAAAACAGAACATTTTAAAATATTCATAAACACCTTCTGAATTTCTGTAGCAATTTAAATAGATTTTTACTACAATAGAAGAGATGTATATTTATTTCTAGGAGGGTATGGTGCATCAGGCACCAATAAATATGGTTGAAAATGAAGAAACAAATGCACCTGCACACGTCGCCATGATCATGGACGGAAATGGACGATGGGCAGAACGACAAGGGAAAGCGCGGAAATTTGGGCACCAGGAAGGCATGGAAGCAGTCAGACGAGTGACTATCAGAGCCAGTGAACGTGGAATCAAAGTGCTCACACTTTATGCGTTCTCAACCGAGAACTGGAAACGTCCTCCCCAGGAAGTTCATTTTCTTATGCAGCTGCCGATTCGTTTTTTTGATCGGTTCGTACCGGAACTGCAGGAAAAGAATGTGAGAGTCAACATGATCGGTTTCGAAGAAAAAGTTCCTTCCTCAACAAGAAAAGCGATTCAGAAAGCAATGGATCAGACGAAAGATAATGATGGAATGATTCTGAATTTCGCATTCAATTACGGCAGTCGTGCAGAAATTGTCAGAGCGACTCAGTCATTATGTGAACGGGTTTTAAATGGCGAAATTAGTATTAGTGAAATAAATGAGGAAGTGATCGAGCATCATCTGCTTACGCAGTCAATTGCACCTTATCAGGATGTGGACCTTCTGATCAGAAGCAGCGGAGAACAGAGGTTAAGCAATTTTCTTCTCTGGCAGAATGCGTACAGTGAATTTTATTTTTCAGATCTTCTCTGGCCTGATTTCACCGGTGATGTACTGGACGAGGCCCTTTTGAGCTATATAAACAGACAGCGGAGATACGGGGCTGTCTAAACTACTATGAAAGCTGAGGATGAAGATGTCTAAACGTATATTAACTGCACTTATTGCACTAGTATTATTCATACCATTGTTTATATTTGGGTCATGGCCCTTAGAGTTGCTGGTGGGATTAGTTGCGCTTTTTGCACTGATGGAGTTTGTTCAGATGGAAAAGATGAGCATTCGCTCCTTTCCAGCCATTCTGTCGGGTCTTATTGTATTGAGTATGGCTCTCAGTCCGAGAGTGAACGAGCTTTTTTCAGGTGATATCCTTACGCCTATCATCATATTGCAAGGCTTGATACTGCTGGTATATTCTGTATGGAATCCTGATTTAAAAATCAGGCAGATCGGTTCTGTGTTATTGATGACGGTTTATATAGGAGTCGGTACTGCTTCGTTAGTATCGTTAAGACAGTATAGTCTGACCTTTGTCCTGCTTGTATTACTAGTAATCTGGGCAACTGATACTGGAGCTTATCTCATTGGTGGAAAAATTGGAAAAACAAAATTGGCGCCTAGTATATCTCCAAATAAAACAATTGAAGGATCAGCCGGTGGAACGATTGCTTCTGCCATAGTCAGCGCTATCTATCTTATTTATTTTCCGATAGCGGACTCTTACATCCTTTCTATTCTCTTTATGATGGTGCTCTCAGTAGTAGGGCAGTTAGGAGATCTGGTTGAGTCAAAGATAAAGAGAGAGTACGGTGTCAAGGACTCAGGAAAGATACTCCCAGGACATGGTGGGATACTGGACCGGATCGACAGCCTGCTTTTAGTACTTAATGTGTTATTTGTCATCAGATTATTACGATAGAAGAAGGAGACCTTTATGATTCAGACTATTCTTGCGTTTGCCCTTGTATTTGGGATTATTGTCATTATTCACGAATTTGGTCATTTTTATTTTGCAAAACGAGCAGGCATTCTAGTAAGAGAATTTGCTATCGGATTTGGACCGAAAATCTTTCATCATCGCAAAGGGGAAACAACCTATACCATCAGGCTGCTTCCTGTTGGCGGATATGTCAGGATGGCAGGATATGAAGAGGAAGCTGATATACGACCCGGCATGACCGTCAGTTTATCCTTGGATGATCAGGATAAGGTCGAAAAAATCGATCTACAGTCTAAAGACGCGTCGCTGGATACTGTACCTTTGGAAGTGACTGATTTCAATTTTAATGAAGATTTGTTCATAGCCGGACGTGTCGGATTTGATACTGAAGTTAAAAGATATGAAGTCAATCGGGACGCTCTTTTAGTAGAAAAAGACGGGACATTGCTTCAGATTGCTCCGAAAGATCGTCAGTTCCAGAGTGCGTCACTTGGCAACCGGATGATGACCAATTTTGCCGGTCCGATGAACAACTTCATACTGGCAGTCATTGCATTTACAGCCCTCGCTTTCTTGCAGGGTGGGGTTCCTTCTCAGGAGCCTCTTATCGGAGCAGTTGAAGAAGGTTCTCCTGCGGCTGAAGCCGGTCTTGAAGAAGGAGACCGTGTTCTTTCCATAGATGATGAAGAAGTCGGCTCTTGGAAAGAAATGCTCATGATCATTCAGGACAGTCCAGAAGAAGCTATGACTTTCGACATCGAAACAGCCGATGGAGAACGTGTCCAGCAGACGATCACGCCATACAGTTATGATTCAGGCAATGAAGTAGTGGGGCGAATTGGCATCGAGAGATTTGTAGACGACAGTCTGACTGCCAGATTGACCTTCGGATTCACAGAAACATGGTTTATCATTACTCAAATATTTACCTTACTTGGATCATTCTTTACCGGCGGTTTCAGTGTTGACCAGCTTGGTGGACCTGTTGCAATTTATGCAACAACTGAAGCTGTTGTTCAAGCGGGAATATTCGGACTCATCAGCTGGATCGGATTTTTAAGTGTGAATCTCGGTATCATGAACTTGCTTCCCATTCCCGCGCTTGACGGAGGGAAACTGCTGCTCAACCTCATTGAAGCGGTACGCAAGAAACCATTGAGTCAGGAAAAGGAAGGGTATATTACACTTATCGGTGTCCTGTTCCTTCTAATCCTCATGTTACTAGTTACATGGAATGATATTCAGACATTCTTTTTAAATTAACCACTAAAGGAGACAGTCGTTTATATGAAACAGTCAAAATTATTTGCACCTACATTAAGAGAAGTTCCAAATGATGCTGAAGTGATTAGTCATCAGCTGCTTTTGAGAGCAGGATACATCAGACAGGTATCTTCAGGGGTATACAGCTATCTACCACTGGCATACCGCGTCATCGAAAACATCAAAGCCATTATACGTGAAGAACTGGATGCGATTGAGGGTTCAGAAATGCTTCTTCCGGCACTACTTCCTGCAGATTTATGGAAGGAATCCGGACGGTATGAAACATACGGGGAAGATCTGATCAAGCTTAAAGATCGTCACGAGCGTGATTTTATTCTTGGACCGACTCATGAAGAAACATTTGCCAAACTGATCAGTGAAGAAATCAAATCTTACAAGAAGCTTCCGCTTCACCTCTATCAGTTCCAGACTAAATATAGAGATGAAAAGCGTCCCCGTTTCGGTTTGATGCGCGGAAGAGAATTCATCATGAAAGATGGCTACACATTCCACGATAATTATGAAAGTCTGGATGAAGCTTATGATCAGATTGCCCAGGCCTATACAAAAGCATTCGAAAGACTCGGGCTGAATTTCCGCTCGATCATCGGTGATGCAGGGGCTATGGGAGGAAAAGACTCCGTAGAATTTATGGCTCTAGCTGATGCTGGTGAAGATACCGTTGTGTATTCCGACGGCAGTGACTACGCAGCCAACCTGGAAATGGCGTCAAGTGCATACAAGCAGTCACCTAATACAGATGTTCTGCTTGAAATGAAAGAAGTGGACACGCCCGATACGACAACGATTCAGGAGCTTTCTGAGTTCCTTGATTTACCTAAAGCTCAGCTTCTCAAAAGTGTGCTCTACATGGCAGATAATGAGACGCCTGTTCTTGCGATCGTTAGAGGCGATCAGGAGGTTAACGATATCAAGCTTAGAAACGCTATCGGAGCTGAAGAGGTCGTGCCTGCAGAGGATGACCAGATCAAGTCTATCTTCAAGACAGTACCTGGTTACGTTGGACCGGTCGACCTCTCTGATGAAGTTCGAATTATCGCAGACCTGCATGTTCAGGATGTGGTCAATGGCGTAACTGGAGCGAATAAAGAAGGGATTCACCTAACCAATGTCAATCCAGGGCGAGACTTTTCGGTTGAAACATTTGCCGATATCCGTACAGTTAAGGAAGGCGACCCTTCTCCTGACGGGAAAGGCAGCCTGAAATTTACCAAGGGAATTGAAATCGGGCACATCTTTAAGCTGGGAACACGTTACAGCGACGCTATGAATGCTACCGTTCTGGACAGTAATGGCAGACAGACGCCAGTTATTATGGGAAGCTACGGCATCGGAGTCAGCCGACTGCTTTCAGCTATTGCTGAACAGTATGCCGATGATAAAGGACTGGTGTGGCCAGCCGCTGTTGCCCCGTTCGATCTGCATATTATCCCTGTCCAAGTGAAAAATGACGAGCAGAAAGAACTGGCTTTCCGCCTTTATGATGATTTCAAGTCTAAAGGCTATAAAGTTCTTCTGGACGACCGTAATGAGCGTCCTGGTGTTAAATTCACAGATGCAGAACTGATCGGTATTCCGGTACAGCTGACTGTTGGTAAAAAAGCAGCTGAAGGTATAGTAGAAATAAACATCCGCAAGACTGGTGAAATGGTCGAAGCCAGACTAGATGAAGTGCTGCAGACCATCGATATTCTGATGAACAATCAGAACTAATTAAATGATTAAAATGAAAACTGAGGCATTTACTGTCTCAGTTTTCTGTTCTATAATCGTAGGAAAGTGACAGGAGAAAGAAGGATTTACTTTGAGTTTAAATAAAACTGAACTGTTTCAGACACTTCTTAAACAGACAAAAGTCGAATTAAGTGATGAAGATAAAGAATGGATACATAAGGGTGAAGTTGAATCAGTCACCGTCTATAAACGAGAGAAGAAATGGGACCTTGTTCTGACATTTCCGAACATTCTGCCTTACCGTCTCTATCTGACCATCAGTCACGCCATCCGAGAATCGTTCAAGGCGATTTGTGAAGTGAACCTGACTGTCCGGACTAGCGAGCCAACTATCACTGTGGAAAAAGTGAGAGATTACTGGAATGAAGCGTGCAAGCAAAGTGGAGTGGATTCACCAATTTGCAACCAGGTTTTTTCAGAACGTTTTCCTGTTTTTAAAGATAAAAAATGGCTGTTCATAATTGACCAGGAGCTTGTTTTCGACAAATACGACAAAGATTTCCTGCCTCAGATCAGCAAGGCCTATCACAAACTGGGATTTCCTGAAACCTTTTCAGTCAGGGCTTTAGTAGATGCTCAGGCTAGTCAGGATAAGGTCAATGAATTCAAACTTAAAAAAGAAGAAAATGACCAGCTGATGGCTCAGGAGTATACGAAAATGATCGAAACTGCCGAAAAGAAAAAAGAGCAGTCCAGAGAAGACAGTCATAGTGGCCCGATCAAACTGGGACGGGCTATCCCAGCTAACGAAGAAGTCAAGCAAATGATCGAAGTTGTTGAAGAAGAGCGACGCATCACGCTTGAAGGATATGTATTCGACTCTGAAGTCAGAGAACTGAGATCCGGAAGAAAACTGCTTCTGATGAAGATTACCGATTATTCTTCATCTTTTACCTGTAAACGGTTCTCAAACAATGAATCAGACGAAGCTCTTTTTGATGCGATTAAACCCGGTATCTGGGTAAAGGTCAGAGGGAGCATTCAGGAAGACACATTCATGAGGGATCTTGTGATGAACGTACAGGATATTACTCAGACCTTCCATGCTGAAAGAGAAGATACGTTCGAAGGGGAAAGCAAGCGCATTGAGCTGCATGCCCACACAAATATGAGTCAGATGGACGCGATTTCCGGGGCGACTGCACTGATCGAACAGGCGGCCAAGTGGGGACATGAAGCCATTGCGATTACGGACCATGGAGGTGGTCAGTCATTCCCAGAAGCCCATGGTGCCGGTCAGAAAAATAATATAAAAGTCATTTACGGGCTGGAGGCAAATCTGGTCGATGACGGAGTGCCGGTGGCTTATAATGAAAGCCACCTTAACCTGAATGAATCGACTTATGTCGTATTCGACGTTGAAACTACAGGGCTCTCAGCTATTTATGACAGCATAATTGAACTTGCGGCTGTAAAAATGCACAAAGGAAATGTGGTGGAAGAGTTTCAGGAGTTCATCGATCCGGGTCATCCGCTGTCAGAAACGACCGTTCAGCTGACCGGCATTACCGATGATATGGTACGGGGATCCAAGACCGAAAAAGATGTCCTGGAGCGGTTCAGAGCTTTTTCTGAAGACACGATTCTTGTTGCTCACAATGCCTCATTCGATATGGGCTTTCTGAACACGGCATACAAGAAACACAAGATGGACGTATCGACCCTTCCGGTCATCGATACACTTGAATTTTCACGGTTCATCAACCCGACATTCAAAAGTCATCGACTCAATACGCTGGCCAAGCGCTTCAAAGTCAATCTTGAACAGCACCACCGTGCGATCTATGATTCGCAGACGACCGGTAATCTACTCTGGATCTTTGTCAAGAAGGCGCAGGAAGAACACAACATCCATTATCACGATGAATTAAATCAGTTCATGGGTGAGGGGGATGCGTATAAACGCTCCCGTCCGAGCCATGTGACCTTATGGGCAAGTTCACAGTCCGGACTGAAGAATCTATTCAAACTGATTTCAACGTCACTAGTGGATTATTTTTACAGAGTCCCCAGACTGCCTCGTTCTGTACTGGAAAAACACAGGGAAGGCATTATAGTAGGATCTGGCTGTTCAAAAGGGGAAGTCTTTGAAGCGATGATGCAAAAAGGCTATGAAGAAGCCCGAAGAGTTGCGGAGTTTTACGATTATCTGGAGATCATGCCCAAAGAAGTATACAGTGACCTGATTCAACGGGAGCTGGTCAGAAGTGATGCTGATCTGGAAGATATTCTGACCAACATGATCAAACTGGGTGAAGAGCTGGACAAGCCGGTCATTGCGACTGGGAATGTCCACTACATTCATCCGGAAGATGCTGTTTACCGTGACATCCTGATGGAGACACAGTCATCAGTTGCTTCGTCACCAGGAAATAATCCAGCTGTTCATTTCAGGACAACAAATGAAATGATGGACGCGTTCCGCTTCCTCGGAGAAGACAAGGCCCGCGAAGTCGTCATAGAGAACCCGCAGCTACTCAATCGTCAGATCGAAGACGGCATCACTCCAGTGAAGAAAGATCTCTTCACTCCTAAGATGGAAGGTGCGGAAGAAGAGATCAGACAGATGAGTTACGATAAGGCTCACAGTCTCTATGGTGATCCGCTTCCGGAAATCATCGAAGCCCGGCTTGAGAAAGAGCTGGACAGTATCATCGGAAACGGGTTTTCCGTTATCTATCTGATTTCTCAGAAACTGGTGCATAAGAGTATTGAAGATGGGTATCTCGTTGGTTCAAGGGGATCGGTTGGCTCGAGCTTCGTTGCTACGATGACGGGGATCACAGAAGTCAACCCAATGCCTCCACATTACCGATGCAACAGCTGTCAGTACTCTGAGTTCTTTACTGAAGGAGAAGTGGGGTCGGGGTTCGATCTTCCGGAGAAAGCCTGCCCGAACTGTCAGGCTGACTTATACAGAGACGGACAGGATATTCCGTTTGAAACCTTCCTGGGATTCAAAGGAGATAAAGTCCCTGATATCGATTTGAACTTCTCAGGAGAGTATCAGGCAACAGCGCACCACTATACAAAAGAGTTGTTTGGGGAAGAATATGTTTACAGAGCCGGTACGATCGGTACGATTGCAGACCGGACTGCTTTTGGATTCGTTAAAGGTTTCGAGAGGGATCATCAGCTGCATTATAGATCAGCCGAAATCGACCGTCTGTCCAAGGGGCTGACAGGTGTCAAACGGACAACTGGGCAGCACCCTGGTGGAATCATCGTTATTCCGGACTATATGGATGTCTATGACTTCAGTCCAGTGCAGTATCCAGCAGATGATCAGGAATCTAAATGGAAAACGACGCATTTCGATTTTCATTCCATTCATGACAATGTGCTAAAACTTGATATCCTGGGACACGATGATCCGACAATGATCCGTAAGCTGCAGGACCTTTCAGGAATCGATCCTCTGGATATCCCTGTCAACGATCCTGGCGTCATGAAACTCTTCAGCGGCACAGAAGTTCTCGGAGTCACTGAAGAACAGATCTATTCAAAAACAGGGACCTTGGGTGTTCCGGAGTTCGGGACACGATTCGTTCGTCAGATGCTTGAGCAAACCAATCCGACGACCTTTGCTGAGCTGCTTCAGATCTCCGGACTGTCACACGGAACGGATGTCTGGCTGGGCAATGCTGAGGAACTGATTAGATTGCATAACATCCCTCTGGCTGAAGTAATCGGGTGTCGTGATGACATCATGGTCTACCTTCAGCATCAGGGATTAGAAGATGACATAGCCTTCAAGATCATGGAGCATGTTCGTAAGGGTCGAGGGATACCGGATGAGTGGCAGGCCGTCATGCGTGAAGAAGACGTGCCGGAATGGTATATCGATTCCTGCCTGAAAATCAAGTATATGTTCCCTAAAGCCCACGCAGCTGCCTACGTCCTTATGGCACTTCGGGTCGCCTACTTCAAGGTGCATTATCCGCTTTACTACTATGCCGCATACTTTTCCATCAGAGCCAGTGACTTTGATCTGGAAGCGATGTGCCAGGGGAAAGACGGCATCAAGTCAAGAATGAAAGAAATTACGGATAAAGGGATGGATGCCAGTACGAAGGAAAAGAACCTGCTGACGGTACTGGAACTGGCTAACGAAATGGTCGAGCGAGGCTTTGAATTCAAGATGGTCGATCTGGACAAATCACACGCTACTGACTTTATCATTGAAGACAATGCACTGATCGCACCATTCAGAGCTGTCCCATCTCTTGGAGCAAGTGTAGCAGGAGCGATCGTAGAGGCTAGAGAAGACGAGCCTTTCCTTTCAAAAGAAGATCTTTCAAGAAGAGGGAAAGTCTCAAAAACCGTAATGGAATATCTAGAAACGAACCAGGCCTTAAAAGGACTTCCAGACGAAAATCAGCTTTCTTTGTTCGACATCTAGTCTGATGCCGTTAAAGTTGCCTTGTTTAGGCAGGTGTGGTACACTAGTAGACGAATCGAGCAAGATAGACCGTGTAAAGAGTGAGCGAATCCGCTCACTCTTTTTCACAGCCTTGACGAATGCTGCGACAACATCGTACTCATTTGAGAGGAGAGTGAAGTGTTTGAATACAATAGACAAAGTAAGAGAACTGTCAGAGCCATTGGCAGATGAATTAGGATATGAACTAGTTGATGTGGAATACGTTAAAGAAGGTAAAAACTGGTTTTTAAGATTATATATCGATAAAGAAGCAGGTGTCGATCTTGATGACTGTGCCCTGTTCAGCGAAAAAGTTGGAGAGACACTGGATGCCATTGAACCAGACCCGATTCCGCACGCTTATTATCTGGAAGTGTCCTCACCGGGAGCGGAACGTCCTTTAAAAACAGAAGAAGATTTCGAGAAAGCTGTCGGTAAGTACATCTATGTGGCATTAAATGGTGAAATTGGAGGATTCGATGCCTATGAAGGTCATCTGAAATCCTACGACGGCGATGAACTGGTTATGGAAGTTATGATCAAGACACGCCGGAAAGATTTGGTTCTGTCTAAAGGTCAGGTCGCTAAGGCGAGATACGCCATCGAATTTTAATTCAGATAAAAAGTAACTACTTTATAAAGGGGTATAAATATGAGTAAAGAATTGGCAGCTGCTCTTGAGACACTTGAACAGGAAAAAGGCATCTCCAAAGAAATCGTGATCGATGCACTGGAAGCTGCACTCGTTTCAGCTTACAAGCGTAACTATGGGACGTCCCAGAACGTTGAAGTGAACTTTGACGAAGATACCGGTACGATTACGGTCAACCAGGTTAAAGAAGTGGTAGAAGATGTGTATGACTCTCAGCTGGAAATCAGCCTGACAGAAGCACGTGAACGAAACAAAGCTTACGAAGTAGGAGATAAGATCAAGTTTGAAGTGACGCCTAAGAACTTCGGACGGATTGCAGCTCAGACAGCGAAGCAAGTGATCATGCAGCGAATGCGTGAAGCCGAGCGTTCAATAATCTACAACGAATATATTGCCTATGAAGATGATCTGATGACGGGCACCGTCGAGCGTCAGGACAGCAAGTTCATCTACATCAACTTAGGAAAAGTGGAAGCTGTTCTTTCTAAGCGTGATCAGATTGAAAATGAAACGTATGCAACACATGACCGTATCAAAGTATACGTCAGCAATGTAGAGAATTCGACAAAAGGACCTCAAGTCTTTGTCAGCCGGACACATCCGAACTTGATCAAGCGTCTGTTTGAACAGGAGGTGCCGGAAATCTACGATGGCATAGTAGAAATCGTATCGATTGCAAGAGAAGCTGGTGACCGTGCGAAGATTGCTGTGTCGTCCCGAGATGAAAATGTCGACCCTGTCGGAACGTGTGTTGGACCAAGAGGGTCTCGTGTACAAGCCATCGTTAATGAGCTGAACGGCGAAAACATGGATATCGTCGAATGGGACAAAGACCCTTCAGTTTATATCAAAAATGCTTTAAATCCGGCTCAGGTCATTGATGTTCAGTTTGATGAAGATCAGCATTCATGTGTGATCGTTGTCCCGGACTATCAGCTGTCACTGGCTATCGGTAAGCGTGGACAGAATGTTCGTCTGGCAGCTAAATTGACTGGCTTCAAGATCGACATCAAATCCGAATCTGATATGGAAGCTCTTGCCAAAGAAGCAGAAGAGCTTAAAGACGATTCTTTCTTTAATGCTTTGAACGATGACAGCGAAGAAGCAGTGCAGCAGGCAGATGCCTTAGCTGATGCAGATACACTGTTTTCTGAAGATGAGACGATAGAAGTTGAAGCACTTGATGAAGAAGAAGTCTCTGACGCAGGAGATTCTACTGTGTATGCTCAAGATAACGATCAGCCTGATGCACAGCCGGGAGAACCTGTCATGGAAACAGACTTTCAGTCTGGTGAACTTGACTCAAACGATGCAGAAGATCTGATCGAATTTGCTGAAGAAAGAGACGGCAGAGGCGAAGAGGATGCAACCGAAGCATCAATGGAAGAAATCGAAGAAGCGACATTCTCAGAAGATGATGAGAACCTGGGAAGTTAAGAGATCAATTAAGGTGGGCAGTCATGCAGAATCGTAAAGTACCAATGAGAAAATGCATTGCATCTGGAGAAATGAAGCCTAAGAAAGAGATGGTACGTCTGGTCCGAAGCAAGGACGGAGCCGTATCCATCGATCCTTCGGGCAAGAAGAATGGCAGAGGAGCCTACATCTCCCTCGACACTGCGCTGGTTCAGAAAGCGAAAGACAAAAAACTGATCAGCCAGGCGCTGAACGCAACGATCGAGCAGTCGTTTTATGATGAGCTGATCGAGTATATCGAGTACAGACAAGCGCGGATGGAAATTGAAAATGAACAATAAACAACGTGCATTAAATCTGATAGGCCTGTCCCAGAGAGCTGGTCAGCTGATATCTGGAGAAGCCTTGGTGCTTCAGGCAGTCAGATCTAAAAAAGCAAAAACAGTATGTTTAGCATCAAATGCAAGTGAGAACACGAGAAAGCAATTTTTGAATAAGTGTGAGCATTACGACGTCCCAGTTGTAACAGAGTTCTCCAGAGAAGAGCTCTCTCATGCTTTAGGGAAGGATCGGACAGTATGTGCCCTTTTAGATAAAGGATTTGTGCATTCCCTTCAAAAATTGCTGTAAAATGAATGGGAAGGTGATTAAATGGGCAAAAAAAGAGTCTATGAATTCGCGAAGGAAAATGATGTACCAAGCAAGAAAGTACTGGAAACAGCAGAAGGTCTAGGGATCAAATACAGCAGTCACATGTCGACAATGAACGATGGGGATGTGGACAAGCTGGCTAAAGCAATTAAAGAACCGGTTAAACCTCAGAAAAAAGCTGAATCTTCCCAGTCTGGGTCAAAAGTATCTGCTCAGAATACAAGCAGATCGGACAACAGTAGGACTGGCCAGGCGAATCAGAATGCAAACCGCAATCAGCAGAAAAAATCGACTGCTTCAAATAGGTCACAGCAGAACAACCGACCGGCTCAATCGAACAAATCGAATCAGTCTGCCAACTCAAACAGACCGAACAACCGACCAAACAGTAAGTCTTCTGACAACCAGCCAAGCAGCAAGTCAGAAACTAAATCCAACAATAGAAAAGGACAATCCAACATAAATAAGTCTAATACTAA
Organism: Alkalibacterium sp. s-m-28; assembly: GCF_054658175.1. Lineage (NCBI taxonomy): Bacteria > Bacillati > Bacillota > Bacilli > Lactobacillales > Carnobacteriaceae > Alkalibacterium > Alkalibacterium sp. s-m-28. The sequence goes on along the minus strand of NZ_BAAGIQ010000001.1, from coordinate 86,333 downwards.
ACCATCATCACAAAATAGAAATACGAATAAGAAACCGGACGCTAACCGTGCAGGGGCAGATGCTCCTAAACGTACTACTGACGAGAAACAGAAACAGCAGTTCGACAATAAGAAAAAACGCAACTCGCGTCAGCACCGCGGGATTCATGGCGGACCTGCAGGACGCAAGCGTAAAGGAAAAAAGAATCAGAAGTCACAGACACCTGCGACCCCACGTAAATTCAAAGAGCTTCCAAAAGTTCTTGAATATACTGACGGCATGACGATTGTAGAGCTGGCTAAGAAGATTCACCGTGAACCAGCTGAAATCGTCAAGAAGCTGTTCATGATGGGAGTCATGGCTACTCAGAACCAGTCTCTGGATAAAGAAACAATTGAACTTCTTGCAGCCGAATACGGTATGGATACAGAAGAAAAAGTTCAGATCGATCTGACTGACTTCGATACCTTCTTTGAACAGGAACCAGTAGAAGAAAACCTTGTTACCCGTCCGCCGACTGTTACTATCATGGGACACGTCGATCACGGAAAAACGACTTTACTTGATACTCTTCGAGAAACTAATGTAACAGAAGGGGAAGCTGGCGGAATCACTCAGCATATCGGTGCCTATCAGGTTGACGTAAACGGCAAGCTGATCACTTTCCTGGATACACCAGGACACGCTGCCTTTACTACTATGCGTGCGCGAGGAGCAGACATCACAGATATCGCAATCATCGTTGTTGCGGCTGATGACGGGGTTATGCCACAGACGGTTGAGGCGATCAACCATGCTAAAGCAGCTGGTGTGCCGATCATCGTAGCTGTCAATAAAGTTGATAAGCCGGGTGCCAATCCGGACCGCGTGATGCAGGAACTCACCGAATACGAACTTGTTCCAGAAGACTGGGGCGGAGATACGATTTTTGTTCAGATTTCAGCACTATTCAACCAGAATCTGGAAGAACTGCTCGAAATGATCCTGCTTGTTGCAGAAGTAGAGGAGCTGAAAGCTGATCCTGAACGTCTGGCTATCGGTACTGTTATCGAAGCAAGACTGGACAAAGCTAAAGGACCTATTGCTACCCTGCTTGTTCAGGAAGGAACACTTAGACAAGGTGAGCCAATCGTTGTCGGGAATACGTTCGGACGTGTCCGTACTATGACAAACGATAAAGGGCGCCGAGTAAAAAGTGCTGGACCTTCTACACCAGTAGAAATCACTGGATTGAACGAAACACCACAAGCCGGAGACCGCTTCGTTGTCTTTGAAGATGAGAAGACGGCACGTCAAGTAGGTGAATCCAGAGCGTCTGCAGCAACAGAAGCGCAGCGTTCGACTACAAATAAAGTAACACTTGAGAATCTATTCGACAGTCTGGAAGAGGGAGAACTTAAATCAGTTAACGTTATCGTTAAAGCTGATGTACAAGGTTCGGTTGAAGCTCTGGCTGCCAGTCTTGAAAAAATCGAAGTTGAAGGCGTTAAAGTCAACATCATTCACACTGGAGTTGGAGCCATCAACGAAAGTGATATTACTCTGGCATCTGCAAGTTCTGCCATCGTTATCGGGTTCAATGTTCGTCCGACGATTCAGGCGAAAGAAAGTGCAGACCGCGAAGAAGTGGATATCCGTACTCACCGTGTCATCTATGATGCGATTGATGAAATCGAAGCTGCAATGACAGGGATGCTGGATCCTGAATTCGAAGAGAAAGTTACCGGTCAGGCTCAAGTACGTGAAACTTACCATGTGTCTAAAGTAGGAACGATTGCCGGATGTTTTGTTACTGACGGTGTGATCAAGCGTAACAGTTCAGTTAGACTGATCAGAAATGGTATTGTACAGTATGAAGGGGAACTTTCAAGCTTGAAACGATTCAAAGATGATGCAAAAGAAGTAAGAAACGGATATGAGTGTGGATTGACGATCGAAGGCTATAACGATATCAAGGTTGATGACGTAATCGAAGCGTACGAAATGGTTGAAATCGAAAGAAAATAAACATATCTCATCAGATCCGAAACTATTTAAAAAGGACAGGTGAATACATTGCCGAACTATAGAGTAGGTAGAGTATCTCAGGAAATTCAGAAGGAAGTAACAGACATTCTCCGTAAACGAGTAAGAGATCCCAGAGTTGATGGAGTGACTGTAACAGGTGTAGACGTCACAGGCGATCTTCAACAGGCTATGATTTTTTACAGCACATTGTCTGAAGACGAGAGTGAAATAAAAAGCACTCAGGAAGGTCTTGATAAAGCAACTGGACTGGTTCGTAAGGAACTGGGCAGCCGTCTGACTCTGTATAAGACACCTGAACTGAAATTTTCAAGAGATGAATCGATTGCTTATGGAAACAAGATCGACTCACTTCTCAATCAAATAAAAAAAGAACATGAGGAATAAGTTTCTCTAACCAAATAAGCGATCGACTGAGCAGTAAAGAAGAGAATCTTTGTTTTTAAACATCGATTCTCTTTTCTTTTGCCAGTACATAAACAAGCAGGTCAGAAGGAGGAAATCATGGAAGGGATACTGCCTATATGGAAAGAAGCAGGAATGACCAGTCATGACGTGGTATTCAAGCTGAGAAAGATTTTAAAGACAAAAAAGGTGGGCCATTCCGGAACCTTGGATCCAGATGTGGACGGGGTACTTCCAGTAGCAATAGGAAAAGCCACTAAAATGATCGAGTACATGATGGACTCTGACAAGATCTATACAGGAGAAATTACACTGGGTTACTCGACTACGACTGAAGACCGCTCCGGCGAGATTGTCGACACGAGACCAGTTACAGAAGGTGTTTCTCGCGAGTCAATCGATGCGGCGCTTGCTGCGCTGACCGGGGAGATTGAACAGACCCCTCCAATGTATTCCGCAGTTAAAGTCAACGGAAAAAGACTTTATGAGTATGCCAGAAAAGGGATCGAAGTCGAACGTCCGACACGGACTATTGAGGTGCATGATTATCAGAGGACGTCAGATCCAGTATTTGATGAAAAGGAACAGACTTTAAGTTTCACTTTTGAAGTCCGTTGCGGAAAAGGGACATATGTGCGTACATTAGCCGTAGATTTAGGCCAGGCCCTGGGTTATCCCTCGCACATGTCTCAGCTTACACGTATCTCCAGCGGCGGCTATTCCAGCGAACAGGCCTTAACTTTAGCTGAGGTAAAGCAGCTTATGGAAGACGATAAATTAGACGAGGCGCTGTTTCCACTGGAGAGTGCGCTGACCGAAATAAAGAAACACGACCTTACGGATGAAGAATATGCTAAGGTCAAGAATGGTGCACTACTGGATAAAGCAGACTATATACTGGATGAATCCGACCGACTTGTTTTTATGAAAGAGAACAAAGCGGTTGCTATTTATGGCTCACATCCAAGTAAAAGTCAGTTTATCAAACCGATAAAAGTCTTACGAAATGAATAGTAGGTGGAACTCATGGAAATAATTAACATTCATCACCCATATGATAAAAAAGATATATACTCTGGCGATATCGTTCTGATCCTGGGTTTCTTTGATGGAGTGCACCGTGGACATCAGGCCGTCATTAAAAAAGGCGTACAGATAGCTGCTCAAAAAGGAATGAAATCGGCAGTCATGACATTCAACAGACACCCGGCTTTCGTTTACCGCAGCTTCGATCCGGATAAGCATAATTATCTGACCCCGCTAAATCGAAAAGAAAAGATCATGGAAAATTTAGGCGTTGATATCCTCTATGAAGTCGATTTCACGTCCAGTTTCGGCCGCTTATCACCACAGGAGTTTGTAGATGAATATATCGTAAACTGGCATGCTAAAATCGTCGTTGCCGGGTTTGATTATACTTACGGCAAAGCCCACTTAGCCAATATGGATACCTTGCATGAGTATGCAGATGGGCGCTTTGATATTATTAAAGTTGAAAAAATGCAGGATGAACGGGACAAAATCAGTTCGACTCGCATCAGACGCTATATTGGTGAAGGACAAATCGAACGCGCGAACAATCTACTGGGATACGTCTATGAAACCAGCGGCTTCGTGATTCACGGGGATGCCAGAGGAAGAGATCTCGGCTATCCTACGGCAAATATCTATCCACACCCGTACGTCATGGTGCCTAAACGTGGCGTCTATGCTGTCAGAATGCTTGTCAATGAAAAATGGCATGACGGCATGGCTTCTATAGGTTATAATCCGACATTCGGTCATCGGCCGAGCTATTCGATCGAAGTCCATCTCTTTGACTACAGCGAAGAAATATACGGTGAGGATGTTTCTATTAAATGGGTCTCGTATCTGAGAGACGAAATCAAGTTCGATTCTGTCGATGCTCTTATTGAAAGACTGGACCAGGACGAGATAGAAGCAAGGGATTGTTTGGCAAAGGTCAAAATAAATCAGATTTAATTGTTGACAGACAAGTGTCTATTTGATAAATTATAAATGTGTTAGCACTCGGTTTGTTCGAGTGCTAATTTAATGAATGAATTGAAGCGGTGTGAGTGTTCAGCTAGTAAACCATTACGTTTGAAGTCTGTCTTCGTGCCAAGGAGTGATGCACATGTTGACAAAGAGGCAAATAAATATACTTGATGCTCTCATCAGACTCTATACGTCTACAGGGCATCCAATCGGGTCGAAAACAATCATGACTGAAACGGCTATCGATGCCAGTTCCGCAACAATCAGAAATGAACTGAGCTTTCTTGAAAAACTTGGATTCATCCAGAAAACTCATTCGTCTTCAGGACGTGTTCCGTCGATGAAAGGGTACCGGTATTACATCGATCATCTCGTGAAACCTCAGGAAGTAGCGAAGGACAAGCTGCAGATCATTAATGAAGTCCTTGGTAATCATGTCAGGCAGATGGATGATATCATGAATCAGTCAGCCAAGCTGCTGTCCGACTTGACCAGTTATACTGCGATCGTTCTTGGGCCGAAAGCCGAGTCCAGTCGCCTGACCGGATTCAGACTGGTTGCCTTGAATGATAATCTGATCATGGCAATCGTTCAGACAGATGGCGGACTGATCGAGAATAAAGTCTTCAGACTGCCGAAACCGATCGATGAGTCTGGTCTGGTCAAAGTGGCCAATATATTCAATCAGCATCTGGTCGGCCTGCCTTTAATGGAGGTCGCTAGAAAACTGGAACAGGATATTCCGTTCTTGATCAGAAAGTATGCGTCCAATGCGATGGATATGTATCTGTCGCTTGAATCGGCGTTCAATGCTTCTGCAGAAGACCGTTATCATGTTTCCGGCAAGATGAATCTGCTGGATTTCACTGAAGATATGGACAAACAGCAGCTTAAATCCTTATATTCTCTACTGGACAATAAAGGAAACCTCAATGTGCTGATCGATCCGATTCATGAAGATTTCGTCGTGAAGATAGGTGACGAATTCGACAACGAACTGTTTACCAACTTCAGTCTGGTGACCGCAGCATATCAGGTCAGCGGCCATGGCCGAGGGATACTTGCCGTGTTAGGTCCGACCAGCATGTCCTACGATGAGACATTCGGCGTGCTGGATGTATTCAGAAAACAGCTGACACACACATTATTAAATTACTACCTGGAATAATAAGGAAAAGAGGAATGTCACGTGGATGAAAAAGATGAAAAAGAGTTGAATGAAGACGTATCGTCAAAACAGGAAGAAACAGCTGACGAAGACGTTCAGCTTGAAAACGATGATCAGTCCACAGAAGAAGAGAGCAGCGGCTCTTCTGAACTGGAAGAAAAGCAGAAAGAACTGGACGACATGACAGACAGGTATTATCGTCTTCAGGCAGAACTGGCAAACATCCGCAGACGTAATCAGCGGGACCGCGAAGATCTTCTTCGCTACAGCTCACAGTCTCTGGCGAAAGAACTGCTTCCTGCACTGGACAATATCGAACGTGCTCTGAGTATCGAAGTCGATACTGAAGCAGGGGAGAACCTGAAAAAAGGTATTGAGATGGTATACAACAGCCTTCAGCAGGCGTTTGAAAAACAAGGCATCGAAGTGATCGATCCAGTTGGGGAACCATTTGATCCTAACTATCACGAAGCTTATACGCAGGTGCCGGCAAATGAAGGCCAGGGCAGCAATGAAGTGGCCCAGGTGTTTGAAAAAGGCTATAAACTGCACGATCGTGTATTACGTGCAGCCAAAGTATCAGTTACATTATAAAAAATTCTATAGAAAGCAAAAGGTGATTTGAATATGGGTAAAGTAATCGGAATCGACTTAGGAACAACAAACTCAGCTGTTTCTGTCCTTGAAGGCGGAGAAGCTAAAATTATTCCTAATAAAGAAGGAAACCGTACAACACCATCTGTTGTATCATTTAAAAATGGAGAAATTCAAGTAGGGGAAGTGGCTAAGCGTCAGGCTATCACAAACCCGAACACTGTCATCTCTATCAAACGTCACATGGGTGAAGATTTTAAAGTTGAAGCTGAAGGCAAGACGTATACTCCTCAGCAGGTGTCAGCATTCATTCTTCAGCACCTGAAAGATTATGCAGAAGACTACCTCGGTGAAGACGTAACTAACGCAGTCATCACTGTTCCTGCATACTTCAATGATTCACAGCGTCAGGCTACAAAAGATGCTGGTAAAATAGCAGGTTTAGAAGTTGACCGTATCGTAAACGAACCGACTGCTGCTTCACTTGCTTATGGTCTGGATAAAGTAGATAAAGACGAAAAAATCCTGGTATTTGACTTAGGTGGCGGAACATTCGATGTATCTATCCTTGAACTGGGAGACGGCGTATTCGAAGTTATGGCAACTGCCGGAGACAACCACTTGGGTGGAGACGACTTTGACGAAAAAATCATCGACTATCTAGTTGCTGAATTCAAGAAAGAAAACGGCGTTGACTTAAGTAAAGATAAAATGGCTCTTCAGCGTCTGAAAGATGCAGCTGAAAAAGCTAAAAAAGATTTGTCAGGTGTATCTTCTACACAAATTAGCTTGCCATTCATAAGTGCAGGAGAATCAGGTCCATTGCACCTTGAAATGACTCTGACGCGTGCCAAGTTCGACGAAATCACTGATGACCTGGTAACACGTACGAAGAATCCTGTTCGTCAGGCACTTAAAGATGCAGGACTATCCAAATCTGACATAGACGAGGTCATCCTTGTTGGAGGATCAACACGTATTCCAGCTGTTGTTGAAGCTGTTAAAGCTGAAACAGGAAAAGAGCCTAACCGTTCTGTAAACCCTGATGAAGTTGTTGCTATGGGGGCAGCTGTCCAAGGTGGAGTTATTTCAGGAGAAGTAAAAGACATCGTTCTACTTGACGTAACCCCTCTATCATTAGGAATCGAAACAATGGGCGGAGTATTTACTAAACTGATTGAGAGAAATACTACGATCCCAACAAGTAAATCTCAAGTATTCTCTACTGCTGCAGACAACCAGCCTGCGGTTGACGTACACGTGCTTCAAGGTGAGCGTCCAATGGCTAAAGACAACAAAACACTTGGCCGTTTCCAGCTGACGGATATTCCACCAGCACCACGTGGTGTGCCTCAAATCGAAGTTTCATTCGATATCGACAAGAACGGTATTGTAAATGTTTCTGCTAAAGATTTGGGAACAGGTAAAGAACAGAAAATCACAATCAAATCTTCATCTGGTCTTTCTGAAGAAGAAATTGAGCGTATGGTGAAAGAAGCAGAAGAAAACGCTGAAGCAGACAAAAAACGTAAAGAAGAAGTTGAACTGCGTAATGAAGCTGACCAGCTTGTCTTCCAGATTGACAAGACTTTGAAAGAGCTCGAAGGTAAAGCTGACGAAGCGGACATCAAGAAAGCTGAGGAAGCTCGTGACGAGCTGAAAACTGCACTTGAAAACGATGATATTGATGAAATCAAGACGAAGCGTGACGCACTGAATGAAATCGTTCAGGAAATGTCAGTCAAACTATACGAACAGGCTGCAGCTCAGCAGGCGGAAGCTGAAGGAGCAGAAGGCGATGTTCAGACAGACGACAACGTTGTCGATGCAGACTTTGAAGAAGTAGACGACGAAGAATAATTGAAGTAAGATTAGAAGAGAAGAAAGCACTTTTAAAGCACCACAAACAAGTGCTTTCTTTCTTTTTGAAAAGAGATACAGAGCCCCTGTAGCTGCTGTGCAAGAAGCCTAACAGTCGTAGGACTCAGCTCTACAGAGACGCGTGACAGTAGCAATGGAGGGATAGTATGCCTGAAAAAGAAGATTTTTATGACCTACTAGGAGTTTCTAAAAATGCTTCTAAAGATGAAATTAAAAAAGCTTACCGAAAGCTTTCTAAAAAATACCACCCGGATATCAGTGACGCTCCAGATGCCGACGAGAAGTTCAAGCAAATCTCAGAAGCCTATGAAGTGTTGAGTGATGACCAGAAGCGTGCAGCATACGATCAGTATGGACATGCCTCAACAGATCCGAACTTCGGTGCAGGCAGTGGCTTTGGTGGCGGGTTCGGCGGTGGCCAGGGTGGCTTCGGCGGCGGATTCGAAGATATCTTCGATCAGTTCTTTGGTGGGGGAGGTTCAAGACGCCGTAATCCGAATGCACCCCGTCAAGGTGAGGATCTGCAGTATGTCATGGATCTTAAGTTTGAAGAAGCTGTTTTTGGTAAAGAAACAACGATTCGATACAATCGTGAAGAAACGTGTGATACGTGTGCCGGATCCGGAGCAAAACCAGGTACCAGCCCGCAGACCTGTTCGCAGTGTCACGGTGCCGGTGCGGTAAACGTTGAGCGTAACACACCGTTCGGACGTGTCATGACTCAGCAGACCTGCCCGACATGTAATGGGTCCGGACAGGAAATCAAAGAGAAGTGTACGACCTGTCATGGAACAGGACACAATAAAAAACAGCATTCTGTTAAAGTGACTGTACCTGCCGGTGTTGAAGACGGCAATCAGATGCGCGTACAGAATCAGGGAGATGCCGGAGTCAACGGTGGACCTTATGGTGATCTGTATGTCGTATTCCGAGTCAAGCCTTCTGAACTGTTTGACCGCAGAGGATCAGAAATATATTACGAGCTACCGATCAATATCGTTCAGGCTACTTTGGGTGATGAGCTTGAAGTGCCGACTGTACATGGCAAAGTGAAGTTCAAGATCCCGGCTGGAACTCAGCCAGGTACAACGTTCAGACTGAGAGGCAAAGGTGCACCAAGACTGAGAGGAACAGGCAATGGAGACCAGCACATCAAAGTCCGTGTCGTTGTTCCTGAAAAAGTCACTGAAGAACAGGCTAAACACCTGAGAAGCTTTGCACAGGCCAGCGAGTATGAGGACGTGGTCGAGCAAGGGGATGGCTCGTTTTTTTCGAAAGTAAAGGACGCCTTTAAGGATAAGAATAAATAAAGTGATACGCGCTCTCATTAAAGCAGGCCAGTATGTCTGTATTAATGAGAGCGTGATTTTTATCGTATAAATGATATAATCGATCAGCTGAAGATGTGAGTCAATAAATGTGAAAGCATTCAGGTTATAATGTGTCACAACAGAGACCAAGATCATTCAGGAGGTCAGGCAGACATTGTACTCTCTTGCCATCGTTGGTATAATAGTAAGGAATGTTTTTAGAGGAATGAGGAAAATATAGCAATGGATAAAAAACAAGCAAGAGAACGACAGAAGAAAATCAGAAACTTTTCGATCATTGCCCATATCGACCACGGGAAATCTACGCTGGCTGACAGAATTCTTCAGTTGACTCATACAGTGGCTGACCGTGAAATGCAGGATCAGCTCCTTGATTCCATGGATCTGGAAAGAGAACGTGGAATCACGATCAAGCTTAATACAGTTGAAGTACAGTATCAGGCTAAAGATGGGGAAACTTATATCCTTCATCTGATCGATACACCTGGACACGTCGACTTCACATACGAAGTCTCACGTAGCCTGGCTGCCTGTGAGGGAGCCATTCTAGTGGTAGATGCGGCACAAGGCGTTGAAGCACAGACGCTGGCTAACGTCTATCTTGCACTGGATAATGAACTGGAAATCCTTCCGATCATCAATAAGATCGACTTACCTGCTGCAGATCCTGAGCGTGTAAGAAAAGAAATTGAAGACATCATTGGACTGGACGCAAGTGAAGCTGTCCCAGCCAGTGCTAAAAGTGGAATAGGGATCGAAGAGATCCTTGAACAGATCGTGGAGAAAGTACCTGCACCAGAAGGGGACATCGACAATCCGCTGAAGGCTCTGATCTTTGATTCTGCCTATGATGCCTATAGAGGGGTAGTCCTGAACATCCGAGTGATGGAGGGTACACTCAAAAAAGGTGATACGATTCAACTGATGAGTAACGGCAAGAAATTTGAAGTCACTGAAGTTGGTGTGCATTCACCTAAGCCAGTCGAAAGAGACGCGCTGATGGTTGGAGACGTCGGATATGTCACAGCTAACATCAAGACCGTCAAGGATACCCAAGTAGGGGATACGCTGACTTTAGCCAACAATCCGACAGACAAGCCGCTGCCTGGTTACCGTGAAATGGTGCCGATGGTATTCTGCGGCATGTACCCGACGGATTCTTCAAGATATGAAGACTTGCGTGAAGCGCTTGAACGTCTTCAGCTTAATGATGCAGCACTGAAATTCGAAGCAGAAACGTCTCAGGCTCTAGGATTCGGATTCCGTTGTGGATTCCTTGGCATGCTTCACATGGATGTCATCCAGGAACGTCTGGAGCGTGAATTCAACCTTGATCTGATTACAACAGCACCATCTGTTATTTATCACATCAACAAGACCGATGGCGAACAGATCACTGTTTCAAACCCTGCGGATATGCCAGAACCACAGGAAATCGAATCAGTAGAAGAGCCTTACGTCAAAGCGACGATTACCGTACCAAATGATTATGTTGGTGCCGTAATGGAAATCGCTCAGCGTAAGCGTGGCGACTTCATCACGATGGAATATCTAGACGACATTCGAGTCAACGTCATGTACTACATGCCGCTGTCTGAAATCGTTTATGACTTCTTCGACCGTCTGAAATCAAGCACTAAAGGCTATGCGTCACTGGACTATCAGGAAGCCGGATACCGCGTCAGTAACCTGGTCAAGATGGATATCCTGATTCACGGAGAAAAAGTCGATGCCTTGAGCTTCATTGTGCACAAGGACTTCTCTTACGCCAGAGGACGCTCAGTTGTGGAACAGCTGAAGCAGACGATTCCAAGACAGCAGTTTGAAATTCCAATTCAGGCTGCCATTGGTCAGAACATCGTGTCCCGCTCAACCGTTAAAGCCTACCGTAAAGACGTTACGGCCAAGTTGTACGGAGGAGACGTCACCCGTCGTCAAAAACTTCTGAAGAAACAGAAAGCCGGTAAGAAGAGAATGAAGAACGTCGGAAACGTGGAAATTCCGCAAGAGGCGTTTATGTCTGTTCTTAACTTGGATGACGAATAAGTGTATTGAAAAGTATATTAGTCACTTAACTGAATCAAATAAGCCTTCAACCTTTTGACAACAAAATGGTGGAAGGCTTATTTATTCATTTGTAAAAAATGTAAAATGTAAATTTCATATAGAGCAGTTTGAAGTTAAGGTTAGGAGTAATGTTATAACGGGAGAAAATAATTTATTACTTAACGATTATTATATACTTCTTCTTAATCAGAAAGACTCTTAAAAGATGTTGAAATATGGTACAATGGACAGGACATTACTGGAAAGTAGGGATAAAGATTTAATGGATAATGACAGCTTCAGGAGTATCATTCTGCTGGTTTTACTTGTATTGTGTTCAGCGTATTTTTCTTCTTCAGAGACAGCCTTTACGTCAGCTAATCGTATCAGGCTGAAGAATGAAGCGGAAAATGGGGATGAGCGCTCCAAAAAAACGTTGAAACTTTCGGAAAGTTTCGATTCTGTTTTATCGACAATTTTGATAGGAAATAATATTATGAATATTGCGATGTCAGCTATTGCGACCTTGTTATTTGTGGACTGGTTTCCGGTATACGGGCCAACTTTAGCAACGATTGTTATGACTGTCATCATTCTTTTGTTCGGGGAAATCACGCCGAAAACAATAGCTAAGGAAAAATCAGAGCAGCTGGCGAAAAGTTCTGCTCCGATGATTCATTTTCTTATGCTCGTGTTCAAACCTGTTCTGTGGCTTCTTCAGAAATGGAAAGTCATGCTGGACAAGATCTTCAATTTCGAAGGCGAAGAAGTTATCAGTGAGGACGAACTGCTTTCAATTGTAGATGAAGCCGAGAGCGGCGGAAGTATAGAAGATCATGAACATCAGCTAGTCAGATCTGCAATCGAGTTCGATGACCTTGAAGTGTCGTCAATTCTGATGCCTAGGGTTGATGTGGTCGGCTGTGATCTCGACACTTCAGATGAAGAAATCGAAGAATTGTTCATGACACACAATTACTCCAGACTGATTGTTTACGATGATACGATCGATAACATCATTGGTGTCCTTCATGAAAAAGATTTCAACCGGTATTTGAAAGCCAAGAAGCAGACTGGACGAAACCTTTCACTTCTGACCGTAGTGAAAGACGTGATCTTTGTGCCGCCCGTCATGAACCTGTCTAAACTGCTCAGAACCATGCAGTTGAAAAAGACGCATATGGCAGTTGTTACTGACGAACATGGTGGAACAATTGGTATTGCGACTATGGAAGATGTCCTGGAAGAACTCGTTGGAGAAATCTGGGATGAATACGACATTATTGAAGAAGAAGTTGAGGAGGTTATTGAGGGGACACGCTACAAGGTTAAAGGGACTGCGAATCTCGATAAGATCTTCGAAATCTTTGGCATTCAAGAAGCAGATCAGTACGTATCAAATACGGTGAGTGGCTTTGTTATTGAAGAACTCGGACAGTTTCCTGAAGAGGGAGACGAATTCGTCTATCACAACATGAAAATCACGGTCACTATGGTTAGAAACAGACGTGTGCTTGAAATCCAGATTGACTATACGCCAATTGAAGAAGACTAGACAGAGGGACAGGAGAGAGTAAAGCGTTTCTATGACATTTTTGAATAATCCTATGTTAACAACTGAAGAAGTTGCAGAGAAGCTTTTAGGCTGCTTGTTGATTAGTCAGCACGGTGAGACTAAGACATCCGGCTGGATTGTTGAGACAGAAGCTTATGTGGGAGTCATTGACGAGGCCTGTCACAGCTTTGAAGGCAAACGGACGCCTAGACTAGAATCCATGTACAAGGAAGCCGGCACGCTTTATGTGTATCAGATGCATACGCACAAGATGCTGAATGTTGTGACGCGGTCTTCTAAGGAACCTGAAGCTGTACTGATCCGGGCTATTGAACCTTTTGAAGGTGTATCCGTTTTGGAAGATCGCAGAAACAAGACGGGGGTTCAGGCTACCGATGGACCTGGTAAACTGACTAAAGCAATGGCTGTCAGTATGGCTGATAATGGGTCAGTAGCTGATGCACCTCCGGTATACATCGATCCGTCGACTAGACGTCTACCCGAACGAATTGAACTGTCCAGTCGTATCGGAATACCTAATAAAGGACAATGGACGGATGCTTTGTTAAGATATAGTGTAAGAGGGAACCCATATGTTTCACGTAGAAAAGGAAAGCCTGCGGATAACAACGGATGGTGCCCTGTATTAGACTAGAGGAGGAGCAGGAATGACTGACAGTTTGATTGACTATATTGATGATGAGCTGAAAAAACTATTACCTAATTTTAAGTGGAGACTAGTTAAAGACAGCAAGAAAAAGATGATCGAGTTATATGTGACCTTTCACGTAGAGACTGAAAAAGACATACAGGTTCAGGATGCCGTGGGTCAGAACAACGAGCCAGGGATCGTTCAATTCGAAGATGTCCTGTGTTTCTATGATCCTGCGTATTCTCACGTCAAACCGCAGAATTATCTGACGGCAATTTCGTTCGACAGCCATGTAGGTCTCGAAAAGGGCTATGTCGATGCCGTTCTTAGACAGATCAATTTGACTACAAAGCAGGGCATGGTCGATTTGAGAGAATTTCTAGAGGATGATTTTGCCGGTGAATTCAAACTGAACTGGAACGAGAAGAATACGCACAGCCTGATTCAGACCATGAAAGACACAGGCCGGTACGATGACACCAAACTTAAAATGATATTGGAAGATGACCAGTCATTTTTTGAAAAATTAACAGAGGATGATGAGCATGACGGAGTGGAAAGAGTTTAGTGTAGCGATAAGCAGTGAAGCATCTGAACCAGTTTCAGCTATAATGAGTGAACTGGGGTCGGCAGGTGTGTCGGTTGCCGATCGTAATGATTTTCTCACACTTCCAGAGTATGGATTTGATACGCTGTGGGAGCTTGACGAGTCGAAGTTTCCAAAAGATGGGGTCATTATTAAAGGCTACTTCAACAACCATGACGATCTGGAAGCTGTCGAGAAAGAATTGAACGCTCGAATCTCCAGACTTGAAGAATACGGAATTACTACGGGAGATTATACAATCGAAGTGGCAGATGTCGTGGAGGAAGAATGGGCCAATGCCTGGAAGAAGTATTACCATCCCGTTCCGGTTACACGTTTCATGACTATCGTACCGCAGTGGGAAGAATATACCCCTCAGTTCATCGATGAGCGGATCTGCTACCTTGATCCGGGCCTGGCTTTCGGAACAGGGACACATCCGACAACTCAGCTTTGTATTCAAGCTCTGGAAACTGTCATCAAAAAAGGGGATACAGTTCTGGACGTTGGTACAGGGTCTGGTGTCCTGTCGATCGCCAGCGCTTTGTATGGCGCAGGTAAAATCAAGGCGTATGATCTGGATGAAGTGGCTGTTACATCCGCCCGCTCGAACATCAAGCTGAATAATCTTGAAGAGAGTATTGATGTCAGAGCTAATAACCTGCTTCAAGGTGTCAATGAAAAAGCCGATATCATTGTAGCAAATATTCTAGCAGACATTATCCTGCTGTTTGTAGAAGATGCCTACGACAAACTTAATGATGATGGACTGTTCATCACATCAGGAATTATCTCCGAAAAGAAAGACCAGGTTGTTGAAGAACTCATTAAATATAACTTTGAAATCGTCCAGATCAATCAGATGAAAGACTGGGTCGTTATCATTGCAAAAAAAGAAAATAAGGACGTGTAATTACAATGGAAAACATTGAAACATTTATTGACCACACTTTGCTTAAACCTGAATCAACAGACTTAGCTATTCAGCAGGCGTGCCTGGATGCGAAAGAATACAAATTCAAAGCAGTATGCATTCAGCCAGTCTGGGTAAAATACGCTTCTGACTTACTTAAGGATTCTGATGTAAACACCTGTACGGTCATCGGTTTTCCTCTTGGAGCAAATTCAACTAAAGTCAAGGCCTATGAAGCTGAACAGGCTGTTAAAGATGGCGCGTCCGAAGTGGATATGGTCATCAATATTGGTGCGCTGAAGAGTGAAGATTTTGCAATGGTACATGATGACATTAAAGCGGTCGTCGATGCAGTTAAAGGCAAGGCAATCGTAAAAGTGATTATTGAAACAAGTTTACTTACTGACAATGAAAAAGTAAGAGCTTGCGAAATTTCAAAACGTGCTGGTGCTGATTTTGTCAAAACGTCAACTGGTTTCTCTACAGGAGGAGCAACAGTCGAAGACATCAGACTGATGCGCAAGACTGTAGGAAAAGAAATGGGTGTCAAAGCATCTGGCGGAGTCCGTACGATAGAGGATGCCAAAGCGATGATTGAAGCCGGAGCGACACGTATCGGTACGTCAAACGGAATCGCACTGGTTGAAGGAAACGAAGCAACAGAGTCTTATTAATTAAGATCAGCGACGTGTTCTTGAAGTCTTTTCTCAAAAACGATATACTAATAGAAGAAGCAACCAGCACTCACTGAGGTGCTGGTTTTCTTATCATTTAAATTGAATCATTTAAGAACCTAATATGGAATGAAGGTGAACGATGTGCCACAGAATAAAGATTATACGCCTCAGGAGGTCATTGCCCTCTGTCTGACATATATGAACAGCGAGCATGTAGCGTTTGTGAAGAAGGCTTTTGACCTTGCAGATAAAGCACACGAAGGCCAGATGAGAAAATCCGGAGAAGCCTATATCATGCACCCGGTTCAGGTTGCAGGCATTCTTGCCGAACTTAGAATGGACCCTGTCACGGTTGCCACAGGATTTCTCCACGATGTTGTTGAAGATACGGACTACACTTACCAGGATCTTTCAGAGATTTTTTCACCGGAAGTTGCCGACCTGGTAGATGGAGTAACAAAACTGGGTAAAATCAAATTCAAGTCGAAGCAGGAGCACCAGGCAGAGAATCATCGTAAGATGCTTCTGGCAATGGCTCAGGACGTACGTGTCGTATTGGTGAAACTGGCCGACAGACTTCACAATATGAGGACACTTAAACATCACCGACCAGAAAAGCAGAGAGAGATAGCTATAGAAACGCTGGAAATCTATGCTCCGCTAGCGGATCGTTTAGGGATCAACCGAATGAAGTGGGAACTGGAAGATACTTCTTTGCGCTACATGAATCCTCAGCAGTATTACCGAATCGTTCATCTGATGAATTCAAGAAGAGAAGACCGGGAAAATTATATTGATGATGCGAAGCAGGCTATTCAGGAATCCGTAGAAGAACTGGGTATAGAAGCTCAGATCACAGGACGACCGAAGCATATCTATTCAATTTACAAGAAAATGAAAAGCCAGAAAAAGCAGTTCAATGAAATATATGATCTGCTGGCGATTCGTATCATTGTTGAATCCATCAAAGACTGCTATGCGGTTCTGGGAGCGATCCATACCAGATGGAAACCGATGCCCGGACGTTTCAAGGATTATATCGCCATGCCAAAAGCCAACATGTATCAGTCCCTTCATACGACAGTTCTGGGGCCGAATGCAACGCCGCTGGAAGTACAGATTCGAACCATTAAAATGCATGAAATTGCTGAGTATGGGGTAGCTGCTCACTGGGCTTATAAGGAAGGTATTTCAACTAAACTGGATAATGATCAGTTGAGTGAACATATCTCATGGTTCAGAGACATCCTTGAACTTCAAAGCGAATCAAGAAATGCCAGCGACTTTATGGATTCGATAAAGCAGGATATCTTTAAGGATAAAGTCTATGTGTTCAGTCCTAAAGGGGACGTCATGGAACTCCCTTCAGGATCAAGTACTCTTGATTTTGCCTATCATGTCCATACCGAAGTGGGAAATAAATCGATGGGGGCTAAAGTGAACGGGAAGATCGTTCCGCTGAACTACAAGCTGAAAACCGGAGATATCGTTGAAATGCTGACGTCGTCAAATTCATTCGGTCCAAGTAGAGACTGGCTGAACTATGTCAATACGTCCAAAGCTAAGAATAAGATCAAGCGTTTCTTCAAGACACAGGAAAAAGAGCAGAATGTTGAACGAGGGAAAGAAATACTCGAAAAACTGCTCATCGATATGGGGTTCAATCCTAAGCAGGTTCTAAAGAAAGATAACATTCTTAAAGTTGCTGAACGCTTCAATTATCATAATGAAGAAGATCTGTTTGCTGCGATCGGTTATGGTGAGCTGAAAAGCACAACGATCGCCAACCGCCTGACCGATAAGGAACGCAGAGATAGAGAAAAAGATCAGATTCAACTGGATGATACCACTGGAACAATCGAGCTAAAGAACAAGAAAGAACCCGAAAAAATGAAAATCCGTCACGAAGGCGGGGTCGTGATTCAGGGTGCAGACAACCTGCTGATCCGTTTAAGCAAGTGCTGCAACCCTGTTCCTGGGGATGAAATCGTCGGATATATCACTCGAGGCAGAGGTGTATCGATTCATAGAGTCGACTGTCCAAACATTCAGGGGACAGATGATCAGGTCAATCGTCTGATCGATGTCGAATGGGAATCCAGTGATTCGAAAAAAGAATACAACGCTGAACTGCAGATTGAAGGATACGACCGTTCCGGTTTTCTTAATGAAATTCTACAAGTTATCAACTCTCAAACAAGCAAGCTTAGCAATGTCAACGGTAAGCTGGACAAGAGTGGGACAGCCATCATCAAACTGACACTGTCGATACAGAACCTGAAAGAACTGGAACAGATCGTAGATAAAATAAAAACAGTACCGGATGTCTATTCAGTCAAACGAATTACATCCTAAAAAAGCATAAAGACAACAGGAGGATTATTGTGAGAGCCGTCATACAGAGAGCATCGAAAGCACAGGTCACAGTGGAAGCAGAAACCGTTGGAGAGATTGGAAAGGGATTTGTCGTTCTTCTTGGTGTAGAAGACAATGATACAGAAGAAGATGTCGCTTATCTAGTCAGGAAAGTTGCCAATATGCGAATCTTTGAAGATGACGATGAAAAAATGAACCGATCTCTTAAAGATGTAGAAGGTGAGATTTTATCAATATCTCAGTTCACCTTGCATGCGGATACAAAAAAAGGGAATCGACCTAGTTTTACAGGTGCGGCAGGTCCAGAAAAGGCTGCTGCTTTGTATGAGTCTTTCAATAAGCAGCTCTCTGCTGAAGGGATAAATGTAGCAACTGGTAAATTTGGTGCTCACATGAAAGTCAGTCTAGTGAATGATGGACCTGTGACGATCCTCATCGATTCAAAAAATAAATAAGACAGCAAAGAACCCTGAGCCAATTATATGGATCAGGGTTTTTCTACTGCCTTGAGAAAAGTTCTGCCTATCTAAATGTTGCTGACAGTTTATGGAGCAAAGTATGCTGACAGGCCATGATAGATTGCTTCGGCCACTGTCTGCTGGTAGTTTGCAGTGTTGACGATGGTGATGTCGTGATCGTTATCCAGATAGCCAAGCTCAAGTAAGATGGATGGTTGAGCGTTGTTTCTCAGAACGTAATAATTACCGTGTCGGACGCCATTGTTTTTAAGTGGCCCTTGTTGAGTCAATTTTGTATTGATGGTATCTGCCAGATTTCTTTCCGACTCAGAATAATAATAAGTCGTGGTGCCGCTCATCGTGTTTGGGATTTCAACCGCATCATAGTGAATGCTGATAAAGGCATCGGCTCGAGCACGGTGGGCATAGTAGACGCGGTCATTCAAAGTAACAAACGAGTCATCGCTTCTTGTAAGGATGACATTTGCTCCAGATCTTTCAAGAATCTCTGCAAGTCTAAGTGATGTGCTGAGTGCGACTTCGCTTTCAGTAAAACCTGTTTTAGCAACAGCTCCAGGATCGTGTCCACCATGACCGGCATCGATCACTATCGTAGCCTCGGCTAGACTACTGGCCTGCTGGACTTGGGGCGCAGCAGTATCGGCAGTTTCAGCAGACTGAACTGTATAAGAGTCATTACTCTCAACTATTTCTGCCAGCCAGCTTGCGACATACACCAGTGTTCCATCTGTCAGTCTGATTCCATACCAGTCGTCTGTTTCTTCTATGACAGAGTATTCGGATACGTCACTAACTGTCGTGACTATAGGCGTGTCAGTACCCGGACCTTGTCTCAGATTAGTAGGACCCATGCCAATACGAATCTGTTTTCCTTCACTATCTGAAGATGCCAGTGCGGTAGGCGTTCCTTCAAGGCGTTCAACGTAATCGGAGTGTATCCAGGCTACCCGGTTATTGAAGAGGATCTGAATCCAGTTGTTCTCGCTATACAAGATTTCATATTCTTCTCCAGAATGGACGGTACCTAGGATAGGGGACTCTGTAGAGGAGAACTGACGAACATTCACTTTATTTCCGGTGATGCGCCCAGTCGCTCGATTATCTACAGTTACCTCCTCATTTTCTATAAGCCAACTGGCTACCCAGCCGATATCATTGTTCGACAGTCTGACTTTGTACCACTGATTATCTTCACCTAGAACATGAAGATGCTCGTCTTCATGAACCTGAGTCAGAATTTCATGGGACAGACCGGGACCGTATCTGACATTCAACGTACTGGCAAGTACGGTTACTCTGTTTTCATTCGCTAATGCTACAAGAGAGCCCATGAGAAGGGTAAGCAGGCCGATGATCAGAAAGATAAAAGTCCGTTTGCTTAATCGATTATGTATGTCTGTTTGATCCATTATTCACCTCTCCTTTCATCTGTTTTCTTATATTATACTCAATTTATGAAAATATTAGCAATATTTTTTAGAAAATAAGCGTAGCAATCGACAAAATTCGTTTCGGTCATTATACATTTTATCTAAGAAGAATGACATAACGGTTTGGAAAGGGTTACAACATCAAGCTGTATTGACATTCTTTAAGCTTTCTTGTAAGCTAAAAGAACAATTCAAATAGCATGATCCCCGAACTGAGGACTGAATACTGACCCGTCTC
The DNA here is from genome assembly GCF_054658175.1 of Alkalibacterium sp. s-m-28. Lineage (NCBI taxonomy): Bacteria > Bacillati > Bacillota > Bacilli > Lactobacillales > Carnobacteriaceae > Alkalibacterium > Alkalibacterium sp. s-m-28. The sequence goes on along the minus strand of NZ_BAAGIQ010000001.1, from coordinate 65,999 downwards.
AAAGAGAGAATCTCCCTGGCTGAAAGAGATTTAGATCGACAGTTGGATGACACCTTAGAGGGATGACGAGGAGGCTCGTCACGTGAGAGCGATAAATCTGTTGAGTGAGAGTACGTCTTTGCGTACTGTCTGAATTAAGGTGGCACCACGTGATAACCTGACACGTCCTTTTTCTGTTCATTATCTGAACGGGAAGAGGTTTTTTTTATGGAAAAAAATAGGCATTAAGAGTGGAGGACTAGATAAAATGAATTATCAGAAGCTGAAAGGAACAGTTGATCTGTTGCCTGAAGAAACCAGAAAATGGCAGTTTATTGAAGATAAAGCAAGAGACTTGATGCGAGCATACCAGTTCAATGAAATCAGAACGCCAATGTTTGAACAGCTTGAATTATTTGCCCGTGGTGTAGGAGAAACAAGCGATATCGTCACTAAAGAAATGTACGATTTCAAAGATAAAGGCGACCGATACATTGCACTCAGACCCGAAGGAACTGCAGGTGTAGTCAGAGCTTATGTTGAGAATAAGCTGTATGGACCTGAATTCCACAAACCGACCAAGCTGTTTTACATGGGACCTATGTTCCGTTATGAACGACCTCAAAGCGGCAGACAGCGTCAATTCCACCAGATAGGTGTAGAAGTGTTCGGCAGCCGAAATCCATCAGTCGATGTGGAAACGATGGTTCTGGGAATGGATCTTTTCAAGCAGTTCGGTATTACTGATCTGAAACTGGTCATCAATTCACTTGGGAGTACAGAGACTCGACAGACTTACCGAGAGGAACTGATTGCCTATCTGGAGCCTCACCTAAACGAATTAAGTAAAGATTCACAAGTCAGACTATATAAAAATCCACTGAGAGTACTGGACAGCAAGGATAAGAAAGACAAAGAAATCGTCAAAGATGCGCCGTCAATTCTGGATTATCTGGACGAAGCGTCTAAAGCTCACTTTGAAGCAGTCAAGGGGATGCTTGAAGATCTGGATATTCCTTACATCATTGACACGAACATGGTACGCGGGTTGGACTACTATAATGATACGATCTTTGAAGTGATCACTACAAATCCGAAGTTCGGAGCCAATGCGACAGTGTGTGCCGGAGGACGATATGATGGACTTGTAGAAGAAGTCGGTGGACCGTCTACTCCAGCCTTCGGGTTCGGATGCGGACTGGAGCGCCTCGTTCTTCTTCTCGAACACATGGATTTTGATTATCCAGAATTAAATCCACTCGATGCGTATATTGTCACTATGGGAGATCGTGCTGACCGCGCTTCAAATAAACTGACACAAGTCCTGAGACAGAATGGTCTTTCCGTTGAACGGGAATTCATGAATAGAAAGGCCGGCAAGCAGTTCAAGACGGCAGATAAGCTGAATGCCGATTATGTCTTTACCTTAGGAGACCAGGAAATCGATAATGGGATCGTTCAGGTTAAGCGACTGAGTACAGGAATCCAGACAGAAGTGAGTCTGTCGGAACTGGCATTACGCTTCGATGAGACCTATTCATCATTGATCAGATCAACAGAAAAAGGAGAAGAATAACATGAAACGTACAGTATATTGTGGGGAAGTCAGACAGTCGCATGAAGACCAGACTGTCACAGTTAAAGGATGGGTCCAGAAAAGACGAGACCTCGGGGGCATGATCTTTGTAGACCTGAGAGACCGTGAAGGGATCGTACAAGTCGTATTTAACGGAGAAATTAGCGAGGAAGCACTGAAGACAGCTGAAACCATCCGTTCTGAGTATATTCTTGAAGTAACAGGAAAAGTCGTTTCCCGTGCCGAACGACAGAAGAACAAGGACCTTGCTACTGGAGACATTGAAATAGTAGCAGACAGCATTTCAATACTGAGTGAATCCAAGACGCCTGTCTTTGATATCAGTGATGCTGTGGACGTATCTGATGATATCCGCCTGAGATATCGTTACCTGGATCTGAAACGTCCACGTATGCAGAGGAACATGAAACTTCGTCACGACGTGAAGAAGTCATTCAGAGACTTCCTGGACGACCAGGGATTCCTGGATATCGAGACTCCTTACCTGACTAAATCTACACCGGAAGGCGCTCGCGATTATCTGGTTCCCGCTCGTACGAACCAGGGAAAATTCTTCGCTTTGCCACAGTCACCTCAGCTCTTTAAACAGCTCTTAATGAGTTCAGGCTATGACAAGTATTATCAGATCGTCCGCTGTTTCAGAGATGAAGATCTGCGTGGAGACAGACAACCTGAATTTACCCAGGTGGATATTGAGACCAGTTTTATTGAAAAAGAAGACATCCAGGCACTGATGGAAGACCTTCTGGTTCGTCTGGTTAAAGATGTAAAAGGAATCACAATTGAGAAACCATTCCCAAGACTGACTTATAAAGAAGCGATGGAACGTTTCGGAAGCGACAAACCAGATCTGCGCTTCGATATGGAACTTGTAGACTTGAAAGATATTGCCGAACAGTCTTCATTCAAAGTCTTTTCTTCTGCAGTTGAATCAGGCGGCATGGTTAAAGGTCTGACTGTCAAAGGTGCAGCAGACTCGTTCTCCCGTAAAAATGTCGATGCACTGGAATCAGTAGCGAAGATTTATGGAGCGAAAGGCTTAGCCTGGTTGAAAGTGACCGATGAAGGACTGACGGGTCCGATCTCAAAATTCTTCTCTGAAGAAGAGATGCAGTCAGCCTTGATGAGTAAAATGGATGCTGCTCCAGGAGACCTGCTGCTATTTGTTGCAGATAAAGATAAAATTGTCTACGATGCACTAGGTGCTTTAAGAAGTCATCTTGGAAAGGAACTTGATCTGATCGATCAGTCAAAACTGGCTTTTGCCTGGATTGTCGAATGGCCACTGCTCGAGTATGACGAGGAGGAAGGGCGATATAATGCAGCCCACCACCCATTCACTATGCCTGTAGAATCTGATGTCGAGCTGCTGAAAACATCTCCTGAAAAAGCAATGGCTGATGCCTATGATATCATACTGAACGGATATGAAATCGGTGGAGGATCGATCAGGATCCATGATCGAGCGGTGCAAGAAGATATGCTCAATGCACTCGGATTTACTAAAGAAGAAGCTCAGAATCAGTTCGGATTCTTACTTGATGCGCTGGAGTATGGCTTCCCGCCACACGGAGGTATCGCGTTCGGTCTGGATAGACTGGTCATGATCCTAGCTGGAGAAGAGAACATCAGAGAAGTGATTGCCTTTCCTAAGAACGGTAAAGCGATCGATCCATTAACTAGTGCGCCATCAGTGGTTTCAAAGGATCAGCTGGATGAACTGAAACTGTCACTTCAGACAACAGAGGAAAAAACGGAGGAATAAAATGGTTTTACTAGGGTCACACGTATCGATGAAAGGGAAAGACATGCTGCTTGGAGCTGCGAAAGATGCAGTTCAATACGGCGGATCCACCTTTATGATATATACAGGTGCGCCTCAGAATACACGACGCAAAGCGATTGAAGATATGAACATTGAGTCCGGTCAGGCATTCATGCAGGAAAATGCAATTAAGGTATCCGATATTGTCGTTCATGCGCCGTATATCATTAATTTAGGGAATACGATTAAGAAGGAAAACTATGCATTTGCGGTTGAATTCATGAAAGATGAGATCAGACGTGCGGAAGCTCTGGGAGCGACTCAGATGACGATGCATCCTGGCGCACACGTTGGAGCGGGCCCGGAAGCGGCTATCGATCAGATTGCTCAAGGGCTGAACGAAATCCTGCACAAGGATCAGACTTTGCAGATTGCTCTTGAAACGATGGCCGGTAAGGGAACCGAAATCGGTCGAACTTTTGAGGAACTAGCTCAGATCATTGAAAAAGTCGAATTGAAAGACAAGGTATCCGTCACAATGGATACCTGCCATATTCATGATGGAGGATATAACGTCAGAGAAGATTTTGAAGGGGTTCTGGATGAGTTTGACCGCATCATCGGTCTGGACAAGCTGAAAGTCATTCATGTCAATGATTCAAAAAATATTCAGGGTGCTGCGAAAGACAGACATGCGAATATCGGCTTTGGTGAAATTGGCTTTGATGCGTTGAGCCAGGTGGTTCATCATCCGAAACTGGCACATCTGCCGAAGATTCTTGAGACGCCATTTGTCGGCGAAGATAAGAAGAACAAGAAGCCGCCATACAAGCATGAAATCATCATGCTGAAGGAAAAGCAGTTTAATCCCGATTTATATGAAGATATTATTAACAGCTGATTACCCGAGAGGAGTTTGTGTAAAAGCAGACTCCTTTTTTTGTTATACTGATTGCAATACTATGCGGAAGGAGTCTGGACATGAATAAAGGATTAAGTGCAAAGCAGATCAAAGCAATCGATCGGTATACGATCGAGTCGGTTGGCATGCCTTCACTCGTGCTCATGGAACGAGCGGCTATAGCTACAGTAGAAGCCATGATGAAAGACTTTGAGTTCAAAAGCGCCCTCATTCTCTGCGGCACAGGGAATAACGGAGGGGATGGAATAGCTGTAGGTCGTCTGCTCCATCAGGCGGGAAAAGCGGTTACGATATGTGTTGTAGGAGACCCAGAGCGTGCTTCTGAAGAAACAGCTGCACAGCTTAAAATCGCTCGGAATTTGAATGTGCCATGTGTATACAGCCTGGAGAACAGCTGGCCGGATGACCCTGATACGCTGATTGTTGATGCTTTATTCGGGATAGGCCTTGACCGGGAGGTGGAAGACCCTTATCTGGAAGTGATCAGACGAGTAAATGATGGGACGTTCAGGACAGTAGCTATCGACATTCCTTCCGGTTTGTCTGCAGACAATGGTTATGTATTCGGGTCTGCGGTAATAGCTGACAAAACTTACAGTATCGGTTTCTTTAAAAAAGGCTTTTCCAGTCAAGAATCACCTGCCTTTACAGGAGAGATACAGATTCTGGACATAGGCTATCCCCCTATCTACGACATGTTCCATATAATAGAACTGGAGGATAACAATGGCAAACAGGTTTAATTTTAGAGGTGAAAATAAAAGAGAGAACTATTTTGAAGGGTGGTACATCAAGACGAATGATAAGGGAAAAGATTTATCGGTAGCGCTGATTCCCGGGGTCGCACATTTTTCCGATCAGGAATCCTTTGTTCAATATAATATCGTCTACAAGGATACTTATTATAGTGGGAAAATTACTTTCAGCAGAGATGAGTTCGATGTCGTCGGCAATCCTCAGACTGTCATGATGCCCAAGTTTATCTTTAACGAAAAAGGGGTCAAGGCAAGTCTGAAAGACGGGGATACTGACCTGCTCATCGATTTTGATTTTGGACTGTTTCTCCCCATCAGACAGAGCCTGTATACACCAAGTATTATGGGGCCGTTAGAATACTTAAATATGCCGTGTAACCATGACATTGTAAGTTTGAGACATACCGTAAAGGGCAAAATCGTTATTAATGGGGAAGTAATCGAATTGTCTGATGCTCTAGGTTACATCGAAAAGGATAGGGGGAGCACGTTCCCGAGCAGGTATGCCTGGGCACATGCCAATGGATTTGAGCACAATAGTGAAGCTACTCTGTTTATTTCTGCTGCTGAACTGGAAAAAGGCCAGTTGAAAAAAGAAGGGGCCATCGGCAGTTTTCATGATGGAGAAAAAGAGCATCGGTTCGCTACTTATTATGGAACGGTAACTAATATGACGGTCAGTTCAAATAAGGAGTCTTATACGATTATCATGAAGGACCCATTCAAAAAGCTCGAAGTAACGGTAAGTCTGAAGAACGGAGCATAGCTGATTGCTCCAATGAATGCCGGCATGGATTATCCGATTAAAGAGTCGGTCAAATCTGATATAACAATGACATTCATTCAAAAAAACGGACCAACCTATCAATTTAAAAGCTCGAGTGGAGCAGGGGAGCTGGTTAACTGGGAGAGTGTTGAGAGAGAATATATCTCAAAATAATTAAAAGGGCTTGAACAGTTGTCCAAGCCTTTTTGAATCTAATATTAAATTTTTTCTCTGTCAGGCAATTCCTTCAAATACTTAGTAGGGGTCTGACCTGTAATTTTTTTGAATACTTTTGTGAAATAGGAGTGACTGTTGAAGCCAGCCAAGTTTGCAACTTCACTTAACTGATGTTCTCCTAAATGGAAGTAATATTTTGCCAGATAAACACGCTGCTGGTTAACATAGCCGATAAATGTATTTCCCGTCTCTTGCTTAAATTTACGTGCAAGATGAACTGGATGCATCCCATAAATCGAAGCAATATTTGTCAACGTCAGTTCGCCTGTCAAATTTTCAGTAATATAACTGACAATCTCTTTCAGGACCGTAGAATAACTAGATGTAGAGAAGTGAATGACTGCGTGGCAGTATTCTCTGAAAATCTGGAAATAAACATGTTCAACTAGATAATCAATTGAATCAGCGTCGTTGATAATCATTGAAAACCGCTCAAAAATCAGATGTAAGTAAAGGGGCAACACCCCACCGTTTTTAGCAGCGATACGAGCATACGTATTGACAGTGACAAGATGACTTTTAAACCGATGAATGAGGTCATAGTCACTGGTCTGATCCAGATATTCCAGTACTTTCTCTACATCGATCAAATCAAGTGTTTTTTCAAGTAGTTGGCTATTACCGGCTGTTATGGCATCTGACAATTGATCCTGGATTAAATATCGGTAATTCATTGATTCACTTGTGAGCTCCTTGAGTTTGTTAATCCGTTCTTTCTTCAAGACTTCTTTTTTCTCATGACTCTTCATAAGATCTAATCCTTTCCCAATTGCTATAATCGATAACATCTCCCATGTTAAATATACCATAACACTGAAGAAAATAAACAATAATTGCATAAAAAACGGCTGTTTTTTGAGACTTTTTTTTGAAAAAGGGTAAAATATTAATTTTTTTAGCAGTAAAATACTATATTAGAATTATTATTTTATGATACTGACTCATTATTAAAATGTGCATATTATAATAAATATACATTATTAAATTTTATTTATCAGAAACTCACTGAAAAGCGTATTCTTTTACAAGTTATTAAGTCAATGATAACATTAAACATGTAAATAAGTGAATAAAATATGACGAAATTAATGACGAAAGGGTGATGAAATGGATCGTCACATCTTGGGAACATTTTCGGATGAAGAAGACACAATTAAAGAGGTTAATCGCCTGATCAGTGAGGAAGGTTATTCTTCCGATGAGCTTACTTTGGTTATGGACAGGCACAATTCGTACGACGCGAGGCTTAACAGCTTGAAGAATGTTCAAGTCGATCAAGTCACTGTCGAAGAAAGCGATGGTAACGTCTGGGAGAAGATTAAAGAAACCTTCTCTTTTGGTTCTTATGACAGTGAAGCTTCTCACTCAATTCTTGAGGATTACGGTGTTCCTCATGATCGAGCTGAACATTACATGGATGCATTGCAAGAAGGGGAAATCATACTTCTGGCCAACAGTGATGCACCACGAACAATAGAGTTATCAGAAGTAAATGAAGATATAGTAAAAGAGGAGAGAAATGACATGACAGATAAAGAAAAAAGAGATGCACCATTAGATGAGGTCAATTCTGAAGAAGAATCAGCGATAAAAGATGACAAAAGTCAGGATAAGGAACCTAAAGATATTGAAACATCTGAAACAGATGAGGAGTCAATGACAAATTCCATTGATCCGAGTCAGGTTGAACACACGCGTAAAGAAGAAGTTCAAACACCTCAATCATTTTCTGACGAAGAGCACAGTGGTGAAGATCTGAAACAGAACAAAGAAGAAGATCCGGATCTGACAGGAGAAGAAGAAACAGTAGAAATTGAAGAATCTGTACATGGATACGGCAACGACTTGGCAAAAGGGGTTGTCAAACCTGTGCCTAAGAGTCCTTTGAACACTGAAGGTAAACAGGAAAAAGATCCCTCAGAAAAATCAGATGCACCTGAATCAGATGCCAATTATCCGGAAGACTCAGAAGATGCTGGGATGAAATCCGAAAATTAAATCATTCAAGGAGCGAGATATATTGGGAGAACAGGACAAAGTAAAAACACAGAAGCCGAAAAAAGATTATTTCATGGTTGATGAGTCCAAGAATATGGATCGAAAACCTGTCATAGAATCAGACACCTACAAAGCTGCAGGTAAACTTGAAGGAAAAGTTACTCTAATTACGGGTGGAGATTCTGGAATTGGAGCAGCTACAGCAATTCTATTTGCTAAAGAAGGTGCAAATGTTGCGTTCACCTATCACTCATCTGATGAAGACGCCACCCGTACTGAAAATCGACTGAAAGAAATTGGAGCAGAAGTTCTCGTGTTTAAAGGTGATGTTGGTGACGAATCATTTGCTGATGAAGTGATCAGCAGTCTCACTGATAAGTGGGGAACTATTGACGTACTGGTGAACCATGCTGGTGAACAGAGATATCAGGCTAGCATTACTGATATCAAGGCGGAACAGATCGATCGGACCTACAGAACAAATATATTCAGTATGTTCTATTTTGTGAAAGCAGCATTGAATCATTTGTCAGAAGGCGCTTCGATCATTAACATTTCTTCAATCACAGCTTACAAAGGTAATCCCACACTTATGGACTATTCTGGAACAAACGGGGCCCGAGTTTCATTTACTCGTTCTTTGGCACAAAACCAGGAGATACTTGATAAGAAAATCAGAGTCAATTCTGTCGCTCCAGGACCGATCTGGACTCCGCTAATACCGTCAACATTCCCAGAAGAGGCTCTGGAAGAGTTTGGAAAGGACGGCGCACTTGGTAGACCCGGAGAAGCGTATGAACTTGCTCCTGCCTATGTTTACCTCGCTTCCGATGATTCCAGCTATGTTACAGGACAGACGATTCATGTAAACGGTGGAGTGATAGTGAACGGATGACAAAGTAAAGGATGATAGTATGTCAAAAGATAATGAATTAAAAAGACCTAACCATAATGAAAGAAATAATGGTGGAGACGACCCCGCATATAATCAGGTCGTTTCTCCTGATACTTCAGCTCCTCTTGGCTACATCAAAGATCGTCCCTTGAGAGACAAACTGTCAGAAGAAGAAGTGGACAGAAAAGCCAAAGGAGAGTCTCCCGGAAACGAAGTGGAGCTGGATTTAAACCCTAATCCAGATACTGAAAGTGAAGACGATACTGTTTAATAGCCTTAAGCTAGGATACTCCAGTTGAGAATGTTCTAGCTTTTTTTGCAGAATTCAGGACTGGCTGGCAAAGAGGACGAACTGAAATTTACAAATCCTGACTACGAGCTGAGCACCATTAAAAACTTCGGGCAAACATGCTATACTGGATGAAGATACTACGAGGAGGGGACATAATGACTCGTGAAGATGAAATAAAAAAAGCAGCTAAACTGATCGAACTGGGACCATCGAGGCCTAGAAATAGTGATTCTGATCCGAAACAGAAGAAAAAGTCTGCTGCTAGCAAAAAGATTAAATCAGGGAAAGATAAAAGTCAGAATAATAAAACATCAGAACCGGACACTTATATTATCACGAAAGTTCAGGCTCAAAAAGCCAAGAACCGATTCAACATATACATTAATGATGAATATGCCTTCCCAGTTGATGACAATCTACTGGTTCAGCATAGACTGATTAAAGGCAAAGAGCTGACTAAAGAAGAAATCGATACCCTCAGGGAAAAGGGAGAAATGAGTAAAGGCTATCAGGCTGCCCTTCATTATCTTAATTATAAAATGAGGTCAGAAAAAGAAATAGTTGATTATCTAATTGACAAGGAATACCAGACCATCGAGCCAATCATTGAAAAACTGAAAACTCACCGACTGATCAATGATGAAGAATATGCCAAGAGTTTCGTCCGCACAAATAGTCTGCTGAAACTGGAAGGTCCCCGAAAAATCGAGCGCGCTATGGGTGAAAAGGGGCTGAGCAAGTCAGACATTCTGACCGGACTGGATGAATACTCTCCTGAACTACAAGTCGAAAATGCTGAAAAGCTTGCAGAAAAAGTACTTAAACGCCAGCGCAACAAGTCAAGTAGAGAAATGAATCAGAAAGTACGGCAGCAGCTGATGACCAGCGGATTTGATTCGGATGTGATCCAACAGGTAATGGATGATCTGGAAATAGACCAGTCTGATGACGAGGAATATGAAGCGCTCAAGAAACAAGGAGAGAAAGTGTTGACCCGTTATGCGAGGAAATACAAAGGGTATGATCTCATCAGTCGGACTAAAGCTTTCTTATACTCAAAAGGCTATCCATCTGAACTGATCGATCAGTTTATCAATGAAAAAAGGAAGATGAGTGACTAATTGTATGAAGAATAAAGATGTGCTGAAAGAAAAAGGCATTATTATGTGGAACGAGGATAAGATAGAGGTGTTCCGGAAAACCCTTCTTGACTGGTATGATGCAAACAAGCGTGATCTGCCATGGAGACGAACATCTAACCCTTATTACATCTGGATTTCAGAGATCATGCTTCAGCAGACCCAGGTCGATACGGTGATTCCTTACTATGAGAGATTTATCGACACCTTGCCGGAGATCAGTGATCTGGCAGAAACTTCAGAAGATACGCTGCTTAAACTATGGGAGGGTCTCGGTTATTACTCGAGAGTAAGAAACATGAAGATAGCAGCTGGTCAGATTATGACAGACCACAACGGGATTTTTCCAGAGAAGTATGATGCCATTAAAAGTCTGAAAGGAATCGGGCCTTATACAGCAGGAGCGGTAAGCAGCATAGCTTTCAATCAGCCTCAACCTGCCGTCGATGGAAATGTCATGCGCGTGCTGAGCCGCCTGTTTGAAATCGAGCTCGATATAGGTAAAGCCTCCAGCCGAAAAGTTTTCGAAGAAATGATCCGCCTGCTGATCGATAAAAACCGGCCCGGCGACTTCAACCAGGCTTTGATGGATCTTGGGGCAACCATATGTACACCCAGAAATTATAAGCCTGAAATGAGTCCGGTCAAAGACTTCAATGCATCGTATTTAAATGAAACCTGGACTAGGTATCCTGTAAAAGCAGGGAAGAAAAAAGTCAGAGAAGAGTCTTACATCGTTCTAGCCGTTTCGAACGATAAAGGAGAATATCTGTTTCAAAAGAGAGAATCGGAGGGCGTTCTTTCTGGTATGTTGACGTTTCTCATGATTCCTGCAGACATACTTGATGAAGACGGATGGAAATCTTTCGCAGGGTCTTCTGAGTCTTTTACACAAATTCAGTCAGAGATAATCGTTGACTATATTAGAAAAGAGTACGGACTGATCATTGCTTTTGAAAATATTTTAAAAGGCACCTATACACACGTATTCTCTCACTTGAAGTGGAATCTATCTATATATGAAGCAAAAGTGATTAAAGAAATTGCACTAGGTCAAACGCTTTATCCAATCCATCCAGATGATTTTCCTGAAACAGCTTTTCCAGTTCCAACACAAAAAGTCTGGAACCTGGTCAATGCAATAACCTTATTTTAGAGAATAGATGTCCGAATTGCTTAAACATTATTCACTCAAGAGTATTTTATGATATAATTACTCTTGAGATTTGGGAAATAGGCTATACTTTTTCTAAAATGATTAGAGAGTTGGAACATAGATGAAATTTCCGAAAGAAGGGGAGTTCATCACAATCAAAAGCTATAAGCACGATGGCAGCCTGCACCGCACCTGGCGTGATACGATGGTTCTCAAAACTACAGAGAATGCTCTGATAGGTTGCAACGACCATACATTAGTCATTGAATCAGACGGCCGACGATGGAAAACGAGAGAACCCGCTCTTGTATACTTCCATAAACACTACTGGTTCAACATCGTCACGATGATTAGACAAAAAGGGACATCCTATTATTGTAACATGGCTTCGCCTTTTCTGATCGATGAAGAAGGAGTTAAATATATCGACTATGACCTTGATGTCAAAGTTTTTCCAGATGGTGAAAAACGTCTGCTGGATGTAGATGAATACGAAGAGCATAGCAAAAAATGGAACTATCCTGATGAAATCGATCTGATTTTAAAGGAGCACATCAAAATACTTGTTGAATGGATCAATGAGGGAAAAGGTCCTTTTACAGAAGGCTATGTCGACTTGTGGTATGACCGGTACAAGCAGCTGACCGGCAAAAAATGATTGTGAGGAACAGTACAGTAGAAAGGCAATTAAGCCTTCTACTGTTTCCTTATGTTTAAGCTCATATAAGTATAGTTATCTTACATAAGAAAGGACAACTGAATATGAAAAAGAGTATAATTAGTATTCCGATTCTTCTGGTCGCTTGTGTTCTGACTATTTTCTTCGGGCAACGCTACGCAGCCAATCAGAGAGAGGAAATGACCGAAGAGCAAGGGGAAACAATTCAGGAGGAACCTGTAGATGGAGAAGATGAGCCGACAGACGAACCTGTCGAACCTTCCGCCAACTTAGAAGATTACGAAGGGCGACTGGACACATTGTCGCATGTCGATCGGATTGATTACCTGTCATTAACTAATGACGAGGTTTCTGTGGCATTTTTTGGAGATATTGACTTAAATGCAGAGTGGATGAAATCAGTTACAGAAGCTATTGAATCTGCAGTAACAAATGGGGCTGATATTCTCGATTATACAGAAGCTGGTCTTGATTCTTACGAACTGTATATCAGACAGACCGCACAGCCTCTTGTTCAAGAGAATCCTGACATGATTCTATTCGGACTTCCGGCTCTTCCTGACAAAATTAGAGATATTGGACTTGATGAAACAGAACAGTATATGACTAGCATCTTGAACAGTTTTTCTGCTCTTGAAGAATCTGAACTCATCCTACTGGAACCTTATCCTGTCGTACAGGAAATTAATCAGCTCAATTCACGCTCACTGGACTACCGGAGCTACCTGAACAGGATGAGAGAACTGGCTCAAGTCAGAAATATCCCAGTTATTTCACTGCATTCGGAGTTCACAGAGAGAGCTCAGGAAAATGGTCTTGAGTCTTACTATAATCCTAACAATTTTTCACTGACTGCTGATGGTGAGCAGCTCGCTGCTGATATAGTGACTGATCAGTTAAATGAACCTGTCAGTCAGCCTTAAGGGGAATAACTTTGAGATAAATTCAATAAGCAACGAAAAGCCCATGAGGTGCAGAGCTAGTCCAGAGTAAACGGCATCATTTCTGCATCTCATGGGTCTTATTGCTTATTTAATGCAACGAATCAACGGTTGACACATTGTTTCTATGACTAGACTTGTATCTGCTTACCAGCTTATTAAGATGCTGGAGGTTTTCTTCATAAATCAGAACAACTGACATCAGATGAATGACCGTATTACTCTGTCCATAATCATTTTTAAGATATGACTCAAGGCTTGCTTCGTTAAAGAACGACTGCATAAAGGTGATCCGTAGATCTGACTTGTATGCGATGAAATTGACTTCCTGAGGTAAAACTCGGCCGTTCCATTTCAGGATGATCTGTTCATGAGCAGACATCAGTGTTTCAAGACGCTCTCTCAAGAGGACACGAAGCTCTTCTGGGAAATGATTGTAGACATTCTCTGACTGATGCAGAGTCTTGACCAGGTTATACGCTGCTTCTGTCGTCCGAATAAACTGACGGTAAACAACGAGAAGGCGGGTCAGTGACGTATCACCGTGCTTTCTCCAACGGCTCCATTCTGTGTCCTGTAGGAAGGTCAGATATTTTTTCATGTCACTGATGGACTCGTCAATCGAATTAAGATCAGATCTCATAAGAGAATACTGAACATTTTTCCTGAGGCTTACTCGTATGAAACGAGTAAGATCATCAGTCACCTGATTAGTCAGGTGGAACAATTTTTTTTCATAATTTGGCGGAAGGATAAAACGATTGATTATAAATGCAATCCCGACACCGATAAAGGTAGCAAGTACACGAATCGTCGCATTCGTATAGATATCTCCATCAGTCGACAGCATAATGATGATCAGGGTCATGGTAGACAGACCAATCACATTGTTCAGCTTCATTTGATGAAGGATGGCAATAAGTATAGCTGTTGCAAAGCTGATAATGACGATGGATGTTCCAAAAGCACTGGTCATGAGAACGGCAACGAAACCACCGATTGTATTGGCGACCAGACGATCCACTAGAGTCTGATACGATTTTTTTACTGACGGCTGCATGGAAGCAACCACGGAAATACCTGCAAGTGATGCGCCTTCTTCAAAACCTAAAGTAAGTGGGATGAGTAAGGAAAGGAAGACGGCCAGACTTGTCTTGAATGTTCTAGCTCCGATTTTCATATCGTTAATTTCACTCTTTCTAGTATGATTAGACTAAGTATACTACAAACACTAGAAAACTTTAATAAAAACCGAACATAAGGCTGACATCTTGTTGCAAAATACGATTTAAAACTGTATCATTTGTTTAGACAGTAGGAAATATACCAAAAGGATGGATAATTAATGAGTTACCTGGTTGAACAATCCATTGAACGATTAAAATTCAATAATATCAGAATCACCCCGCAAAGACATGCCATATTAGAATATCTGATCGATCAGGATAATCATCCTACCGCTGATGAAATTTACAAGGCACTCGAAAGCCGTTTTCCGAGTATGAGTGTGGCCACTGTTTACAATAATCTGAGACTATTTACCGAACTCGGTCTGGTCAAGGAAATGATGTACGGAGACAATTCAAGCCGGTTCGACTTCGCTTCCACTGAACATTATCATGCGATTTGCTCTGAATGCGGAAAAATCGAAGATATTTATTACCCTGGTCTGGATGATGTCGAAGTAGTGGCAAGCAACCTGACTGGTTTTGCTGTCAATTCTCATCGTCTAGAAATTTACGGACTCTGCCCTGATTGCCAGAGTAAAAAATAGTAATCCTGATATGCATAGTTAAGGACTGGAGTCGTGCTAAACGTCTTCAGTCTTTTTTTATTCTGTTAATATAATTATTTATAGTACAATAAGGACATAAGTGAAAGACAGAATAGAGGGATATAAATGAACGATATCATGATTATTGCAAACCCTTCTGCAGGAAAAAAACGTGCAGAGGAACTTGCCGAAAAAGCCCTTGTTGCCCTTGGTGAGCAAAATAGAGAAGCACAGATCAGACTAACAGAGAAGAAGGAGGATATCTCTAAATTCGCAATAGATGCAGCCCGTAAGCACTACCGCTTAATTATTGCACTAGGTGGTGACGGCACAGTCTCTGAACTAGCAAATGGGTTGATCGATCAGGAGTATAAACCGTCTATCGGTATCATACCGGCCGGAACCGTAAATAATATAGCAAGAGGGCTGAATATATCGGTAGACCCTGACGAGGCTGTAAGGGATTTGACTGCCTGTCGTGAGCAGATAGCAGATGCAGGGAAAATCAACGGGCAGCTCTTTTTGAGTTCCATTTCTGCCGGATCCCTGCCCGAAACCGTCTGGGAAGTCAGTGATGAACAGAAAGAACGTTACGGTACAGCTGCATACTTTATTGAAGGAATCAGGACACTTAGAGAAGAAGAGTGCTATAACTTTAATATGGAAGTGGATGGTGTCAGTCACAATAAAAAACTCAGTCTGCTGCTGATAGGGGCATCGCATTCTGTAACGGGCATACCGAATTTCTTCAATGATGCTGAAGTGGATGACGGATATCTATACATGCTGGGCATAGAAGAGTCAACTATCAGAGAAAAACTTTCAATTTTTTCACAATTGCTGAGCAGGAAAACAACATTGAATGAGTCACAGGAAAAAGCGTTTGTACTGCCGTTCAAACAGGCGGAGATAAAAACTGACCATCCTGATGTACATGTAGCCATCGATGGTGAAAAAGGGCCGTCTTTTCCGGCACATGTAGAAGTCCAGCCCGGTTTTCTGACATTTCTCGTTCCTTCAGGAAAAAGTTGAGTCCGTTATGACTGAGACACATCAATAAGACTATCTAAAACTGTTCTATTATTATAGTATTAAAGCAAGCTCACAATTCATTTGTAGAAATGATCAAATGTATAGAAAGTCATGGTTGGAAGATGCAATCATTTATCAGATTTATCCGATTCGTTTGATTTATACAACCGGTTTTCGACTTTCCTCTTAAATCATACATCTGGTCAGCACCCCCTTGGTTCAAAAGTGCCCTGAAAGGAAAAAATGATCCACACCGCGATTATTATATCTGGCCAGCCTCAGAAGGGGATCCGTAACCAAATAACTGGACGGCTGTCTTGGTGAACCGGTTAAATCAACTTTATTAGTAGTGTTTAATTTCTGAATTTACTGTCATTGTGACAGATCCGGGGATTTCTGTCTTTATAATACAGAAGCAAATTTTACGGCTATTAATCCGGTATTGCTTCTTTCTGTACAGATTGATATAATTATAGGAGAAGTAAGCGTATTTACTTCTTGTTACGAGTATCATCATTATATGATCAGCAAGATATTGTATTGACACTGTGGTAGACAGGTGTTATGATATAAGAGTTGCTGAACAAATTAACTATCCGCAATAGCTCAGTTGGTAGAGCGCACGACTGTTAATCGTGTTGTCGCAGGTTCGAGCCCTGCTTGCGGAGTTTTCTTATGGAGAATTGTCCGAGTGGCTGAAGGAGCACGCCTGGAAAGCGTGTATACGGTTTTTCCGTATCGAGGGTTCGAATCCCTCATTCTCCGTAGTTTTAATTTATCCACGGCCCCTTGGTCAAGCGGTTAAGACACCGCCCTTTCACGGCGGTAACACGGGTTCGAATCCCGTAGGGGTCATACATAAATAGGCGCTGTAGCTCAGTTGGTAGAGCAACGGATTGAAGCTCCGTGTGTCGGCAGTTCGACTCTGTCCAGCGCCATAGCATTTTGGAGGGATAGCGAAGTGGCCAAACGCGGCGGACTGTAAATCCGTTCCTTCGGGTTCGTAGGTTCAAATCCTACTCCCTCCATCGCTAGGGGTATAGTTTAATGGTAAAACTATGGTCTCCAAAACCATCGATGTGGGTTCGACTCCTGCTACCCCTGTTAGCGTGAATTTGCATGACATCTTACAACAATTATGCTATCCTTTTTATATGAATATGGCGACTGTGGCGAAGTGGTTAACGCACCGGGTTGTGGTCTCGGCATTCGTGGGTTCGATCCCCATCAGTCGCCCTTCAATGGGCTATAGCCAAGTGGTAAGGCAACGGGTTTTGGTCTCGTCATTCCTAGGTTCGAATCCTAGTAGCCCAGTTTTATATCAATCCTTGTACTGACTAAGTCATGCAAGTGCTGATCATATGGAACTCAATGCCGATGCATTGAGTTTTCTTTGTATATCACGTGCTTTTCCAGTTCGCGCGATTGACTGGGGTGCATAATCTAAACAGAAAAGGGTTTTTATCATGGGAAAGAAACATGGCATTTTTTTGCTGTCGATGGGAATCATCATTTTAGTGCTGTCTATTTATATAGTCTTTTTAGATCCGATTGTCGGTGGAGTAGGTCTTTTAATAGGAATCTGGAACATCTTTATAGGTATACGAACAATCAGAGGGAAATGGTTCTTTGGTTCACGATTCAATGATGAGGACGAGTAGAATAAGTAAGTAGGGCGTAATGACCTGTAAAAGGGTACACGCTCTTTTTTTGTGCGCTGATACGGGCATCAGCGTTGATCTTGAATCGATCGAAGTAGAAGGCGGTAAAATTCTAGGTAGATGCTCAGTATCAGATGACTATAACTTGAATTTCTAGGTAACGTCAGAACAGGGGGAGTCTGATGGTATTTTTATGCTGAGAGAGGGAAGTAAGGTATAACTAAAAGCAGTCTACTTATAGTTCAGTAAGGCAGTTAATTGGGGAGGTGTCGTTAGGTACCGTCTAGTTGCAGTTTATCATTCAAATTACATTAGATTCTTCAATTAGGAGCCTTCTAGCTGTAGCTCTGTACTTAAATGAGACTTGTACTGAAGCTAGAAGCCGTCTAGTTAAAGCAAATGAGAAAAAGTTAGAATTGAGCTACAATTAGAAACCTTTTTAATGACAACTCTTAGAGTAAATAACAAAGCAAAGTATAACTAGACGCTACAAGTGATACTTTAGTCTTTATTACACAACCATATGGTAGCTTAAAACTATTAAATTAGAAATCACATTACTAAAAAAAGCATCCGACCTGTCAGAGTATAGTCTACTCAAGACAGGTCGGATGCTTTTTACATTATTAGTTTGTATTCAATCAGAAGTTGAAAATAGACGATTGATTATTCTTCAGAATCTTCCTCAGTTTCGTCTTCTTCAGGTTCTTCCTCAGGCTCTTCTTCCTCAGGCTCCTCTTCCTCAGGCTCCTCTTCCTCAGGCTCCTCTTCCTCAGGCTCCGGTTCAGTTCCTGGCGGTTCTTCTTCTGTTTCTTCTTCCTCCTGAGGTTCTTCAGGTTCTTCTTCGATATCTTCCTCAGGTTCCTCTTCAGGCTCTTCTTCTTCCTCTTCTTCATCGATTCGTTCAGGTATCGTGATGGAGACAGATGATTCTGGCCCAGTGTTTCCATAAGCAGAAACAGAGAGGGTGATGGTCAATGAGCCGGAAGGGGGCTCGGTAATGACCGCTTCAGTGTCGCTTAGAGTAGTTGACTGACCGTCCACCGACAGATTATAAGTGACTGATTCATCTTCATTGTCTAAAGTGTACTCGTCCCAAGTGATAGTCAGTTCATCGGATTCCTCATCAAAATCAGCTGACAGACCAGTTGGAGCTGACAGTTCTTCACCAAATGAAGTGGATACTTCAGTCGGCTCAGTTCCAGTTACAAATAGTTCGTTCACAATGTGACTGTCCGGTGTGTTTGGTCCAGGCAGTTGAGCGGGGTCAGATCCATCCTCAACAGCCACTTCTGTAACGGAACTTGGCCTGGTCCATTCGGTGTTGTTTAAACCTTGTGATACATAAGACATCACTTCACGGTAAATGTGGCGTGGAATCAATCGCGAACCGTCTTCAAGAGACAAGTAATTCCCTTCCGCGTTTCTATCAAACCCAGTCCAAACTGAAAGGGAGTAGTTAGACGTATAGCCGACATACCATGAATCGGGCACACCATGTGATGGATGATTAAAGCGTTCGTAATCCTCTGGAGCAAAGTTGGTCGTTCCTGTTTTCCCTGCTTGAGGCAGGTTAGGGATACCTACAGTGCTGCTTAAATTAGAAGGAACACCTCTTAAGATATCTGTAATCATATACGCTGTATAATCAGACATTGCTCGGTTGGTTTCAGGTACCAAATTAATTTCTTGGCCATCACGTGTAGTGACCCTAGTAACTGCGTGAGGCTGAGTGAAGTTACCCCCATTGGAAAAGGCAGCATAAGCACCGGCAAGCTGAAGAGGTGTCATTTCTCCATTTATAGCGTTCTGAGGGAAAATACCTGGTGAATCATTCAATTCATCTGAATCGATTCCCAGATTTCCAAGAAACTCGTCAATCTGACTTGTTTCAAGATCTTCGTTCATAATCTTGGCAGCAGGTATGTTTCTTGATTCTACGAGAGCATCTCTAAGACTCATCTGACCGCGAAACTGCCTGTCAAAGTTTCGTGGTGTCCAGTCGGTTCCTGGCACGGTATATTCTTCATCTACAATTTGATGATACGTGGAATACTGCAAAAATTCGATAGCTGGTCCATAGGTTGTAAGTGGCTTGATTGTAGAGCCAGTGGTCTGTTTTTCCATAGCGTGATTAGTTTCACGAAGGCCTCCGGGATTGCGTGTACCGCCGAGAGCTCTAATCTTACCAGTTTCAACTTCGACAAGTGAAACAGCCGACTGTACATTGTCTTTAACGAAATCTACATACTCATCAGAGTTTAGTACATCAAAAACGCGCTGCTGGGCTTCCATATCCAAGTTGGTTTCAATAGTCAAGCCGGCAGTTGAAATGTCAAGTCCTGTTTTTTCTCTGATTTCGTGTCTGACCTGGGTCACAAAACTGTCAACAACTAGATCGTTTTGCTCAACGACACTCAGTTCTACTAATCCTTCTGTAACAGGCGTATTGATTGCCTGATCAGCTTCTTCTTCTGTAATCATACCTTCACTCTGCATGGCACGGATAACAATGTTACGGCGACGTTCTGCAAGATCCGGGTTAATGCGGGGGTTAAATCGGTTGGGTGCCTGGGCCATACCGGCAAACAGAGCTGCTTCATGAATCTCTAGATCACTGGCCGGTTTGCCAAAGTAATGCTCTGATGCTGCAGCTACACCATAGATATTGCCACCAAGGTTAATACGGTTTAAATACATCGTCATAATTTGTTCCTTGGAAAGTTGACGCTCTAGCTGAACAGCCAGCCAGGCTTCCTGTGCTTTACGCTCTAGCGTCTGGTCTTCAGGGGCTGTAGAGAACACGGACAGCTTAACAAGTTGTTGTGTAACGGTGCTTCCACCTCCCACAATCTGACCACGGGTTGTCACGAAACCAACAGCTGCCCGTCCAATACCAATCGGATCGATACCAAAGTGACTCTTAAAGCGCTGGTCTTCGATTGCAATCACAGCATCAACCATGATGTCGGGAATCTCTTCTGGAGCTGCAAAGTTTCGTGTTTCGGCTCCAATTGTATAAAAGACTTCACCATTTTTATCAAGAAGGTCGGACGAAAATGCGCCGACTAAATCTTCTTCGGTAAGATCCGGGGCACTAGAGACATAATAGACAAAAAGAGAGCCTCCAGCTACAACCGCAAGTGTAACAAGCAGAAATAAGGCTTGAATAATACGTTTAAACCAATGTTTGAATCCGCCTGACTGCCTGGATTGTTTTTTGTTTTTTCGATAATGTTGTCTTGATACTTGTTCTTTTTCAGACATATTGTACTCCTTCTCCTCTAAATGTATTTTATAATTGAAGATTCAGTATTAAAAATTAGGTTTATCAAAAAAGAACTTTACACTATTAAATAAAATCAGTCAATACTAGGGCCTGTTCTTAAGAGAGTCTTAACTATTTAAATGAATAGAGTGTGTCAATTAAATCAAGATAAGGCAGTCGTGGTGCTAGAGAATACTTAATTTCATAGCCTTCCTTGATTAAGGCCTTTATAGGAATAGATTTTTTCCCGTTCTCATCAAACTGTTGCTGCCACCAGTTTTTTAGCTGAGGAAAGTTGAGTAAAAAGACACGATTAATTGAACTGAAGCGAATCACAACAAAACAGATTCCACCGTGCTCAAAGCAGGCATTCATATGTTTAATTTGGTGCTCATGGAAATTTTTCAAAGGAAAAGAGGTTTTGTTTCGTGTTTCCTTTGCCTCAAAGTCGATGTATCGACCTCGATATACGCCATTATAATCTGTTGTAGAGGCCTTCTTATAATATGCTTCAGTTATTTTAGCGGCACTTCTTCTTGGGTAGTCAACATTAACTACCTGAATAGGGATCGGTTTTTTATGGATAACTGCTCTGTTTTTTAAGAGATAATACTCATTTGTCCGGGTTAAGTCATCTTCGAGGCTCATTCCTCTATTACTGTATGATACTTTTTTCTTATTCAGTTGCTTTTTGCTTTTCTTTTTGTCATCATGAACGAGATAAGCTTGTCCATTAGGGTAATGGAATGTCAATTTGTTCACACCCTTTTACTATAGATTAAGTATAGTTTACCAAACAATTGTTTTGAAACCTATGAAGGAAGGAAAAATTCATGAAAAATTTATATGTTACAGGCTACCGTTCATATGAAGTCTCTGTATTTACTCCAGATGACCCAAAGCTTAAGTATATTAAATTGTACATAAAGAAAAGACTGACAGATTACATTCATGAAGGATTGGAGTGGGTGATAATATCCGGCAACCTCGGGACAGAACTCTGGACAGGAGAAGTAGTTCTGGATCTAAAAAAAGATTATCCAGAGTTAAAACTGGCCATGCTGCTCCCTTATACTGGTTTTCAAAGCAAGTGGAATGAAAAAAATCAACTGCTTTTTAATTCAATTGTCGAAAAAGCTGATTACCTGAACTATACATCCAACAGTGACTACTCTAATCCAAGTCAACTTAAAAATCACCAGGACTTCATTATGAGAAATACAGAAGGGTGTTTGCTGTTTTATGATACGGAGCACGAAGGAAAGGTTAAGTTTTACTATGATAAAGCAAGACAATATCAGGAAAGCAGTACCTATGAAATTGATTTGATTTCTTTTGATGAACTGCAATGGTTTATTACCGACCTGGAAGAGGAAGAATTCCAGTAATATCCATTTGCTAAATTCAAACAACGTAGAAATAAGATTGAAATGAAAAGATAAAATACGGTTATCTTCACTTTTATCCGGGAATTTGGTATAATAAATGTGTATTAAAAATAGTACTCCATGGACAGTAGAATGATTAATGTAATCATAATTGACTGACATTAGATGAGGTGTAGGAATGGATAGTAGGGAGTTAACTCAGAAAGAAATTTTGGAAAAAGATTTTAAAACTAAGATGCGTGGATACGATCCAACCGGTGTAGATGAATTTCTTGATGTAGTCATTAGAGATTATGAATCATTTCAGAATGAAATCGATAAGCTGAAAGCTGAAAATAATCGTCTGCTTGATAAGCTGGATGATCAGTCGAAACAGATGAGCACTCAAAATCAGAACCAGAATCAGTCCGGTTCTAATGTCACAAACTTTGATATTCTAAAACGTTTATCAAATCTTGAGCGTCACGTTTTCGGTTCAAAACTGGACAATCAGTAAATAACATTTGAATAGTGTACATCACGGATAATCGCACAGCTATTTATTAAGCTGTGAGGAAAGTCCATGCTCACACAGGCTGCGATGCCTGTAGTGTTCGTGCGCAGCGAAACAATAAGCTGCGGCTCTCAAGTGATTGAGATGACGGCAGGAAAAAGAGCTAAGGGGAGACCTATGCTTGAGTACCCTTGAAAGTGCCACAGTGACGAAGCAGACGGGGAAACGCGTCTGGTGGAACGCGGTAAACCCCTCGAGTGAGCAACCCAAACATATGGTAGGGGCACTTTTCTCCTGGAATTGAACAGAGAGAAGAGGCCGGGCTTATTGCCCGTGCAGACAGATGGTTATCTCTGAGTGGACTTCACCGTCCATTCTAGACAGAACATGGCTTACAGTGATGTACATAGTGACTGAAATCCTCTCTTTTTAGGGAGGATTTTCTTTACGTCAATTGAAAAATCATTCATACTATAAGAAAAAGAGAGGTGTCGGATAAATGACGTATCAATTGCTGGCAACAGCGGCAAGCGGGATAGAAGCGCTTGTTGGAAACGAACTGAAAGACATGGGATACGACGTTGAAGTGGAGAACGGTCGTGCTCGCTTTGAAGGAGTTAAAGAAGACATAGCGAAAGCTAACTTGTGGCTCCGTACAGCTGACCGCGTAAAAATCATCGTAGGCGAATTTGAAGCCAAGACATTTGATGATTTATACGAACAGACTAAAGCCCTGCCTTGGGATGATTACCTGGCTATGGACTCAGCTTTTCCTGTCAGCGGAAAATCTATAAAATCAACATTGTACAGTGTGCCTGATGTTCAGCGTATTGTAAACAAGGCGATTGCTGACAAAATAAAGGATGTCTACCATCGTCGCGGAATGCTACCAGAAACTGGAGCAAAATTCCCCATTGAAGTGGCTATCCGTAAAGACAAGGTCCTTTTAACGATCGATACAACTGGACCGAGTCTGTTCAAGCGCGGCTATCGTATCGATAAAGGTGGCGCACCATTAAAAGAAAATATGGCTGCAGCTTTAATTATGCTGACGACTTGGCGAAAGGACCGCCCATTTGTCGATCCGACGTGTGGTTCCGGGACTATTCCTATTGAAGCCGCTCTGATCGGTCATAATATCGCTCCTGGCTTCAACCGCAGCTTCCTGTGTGAAGACTGGCACTGGATGCCGGAAGAGTTGTGGCAGAAAGTCCGCATGGATGCAGAAGAGCAGGCTGACTATGATATTGAATTGGATATTTTAGGAACGGATATTGACGGACGCATGATCGAAATCGCCAAAGCCAATGCTCTGGAAGCAGGCTTGTCTCATAGCGTAGAATTCAAACAGCTTCAAGTAGCAGACTTTAAGACAGACAAGGAATTCGGTATCATTGTCTCCAACCCGCCATATGGGGAACGACTAGGGGACCCTGAACAGGCTTATCAGATCTACCGTGATATGGGCCAGGCCTTCAGACCACTGACGACTTGGAGTAAGTACATTATAACCAGCGATCTGGACTTTGAAGAGCACTACGGTCAAAAAGCAACCAAGAAACGCAAACTTTACAATGGATACCTTAGAACGGATTATTTCCAGTATTGGGGGAAGCGCAAATAAGTAACAGGATACAAAAACGATCAAACTCATTAACTACCAGGATGTAAGACTGGCGGAAGGTGGGTTTTTTCGTATTTTCACTAGAAGTCATCTTTATAAAAAGCTATACTTCTGACATAGAGATTCTGACTGTTGAGGAGGGCAATAATGATTGAAGGATTGAGTCACATCACATTGGTCGTCACAGATCTTGACAGAACAGCCCGGCTGTTTTCTGATATATTTGAAGCTAAAGAAGTTTATGACAGTGGAGAAAAGAAGCATTCGCTTTTCAAGGAGAAATTTTTGCTTGTTGGAGGCCTCTGGGTTGCTATAATGGAAAGCGAAGATGTAAAGAATGAGACGTATCATCACGTCGCTTTCAAAATCTCGAATTCTGAATATGAAATCTATAAAAAGAAGCTGGAGGCTTACGATATCCGAATGAGAGAGTCCAGGCCGAGAATAGAGGGTGAAGGGCGTTCGCTTTATTTTTACGACTATGATAACAACTTGTTCGAACTGCATACCGGGACGCTTGAAGAACGCCTTGATAGTTATAATAAGGTGTAGGTCGATTTCTTACTTTTATATGCTCAGAAATCCTAGTGAAGACTCGTAAATGTTTTGAGAGGATGGATCATAATGGAAAAGACTTTAGTCATTATAAAACCAGATGCCGTGGAAAGAAATCTGATTGGACAGATAATAGATATATTTGAAAGAAACGATTTGAAGGTCATCCAGATGAACATGATGAAACCTACTTTAGAGCAGGTTCAGAAACATTATTCTGAGCATCAGGGGAAGTTTTTTTACAACAGACTAGTTGAGTATCTGACGAGCGGTGATGTTGTTGTCCTCTTGTTGGAAGGAAAAGGAGCTATCGAGCGTGTTAGAAAACTAAATGGAAAAACTAATCCACAAGAAGCAGAAGAAGGGACTTTAAGAAAGCGATTTGGCATTGACCTTACAAGAAATTCTGTTCATGCGTCAGATTCTGAAGAAAAAGTGGCATATGAGTCAGCAATCTGGCTTAATAAATCTTAAGAAATAAAGGTAAAACAAATAGAGCGCGGAAGACCTAATCCTTCTTCGTTCTATTTCTCTGTGGCTAGGAGTGGGCAGTACAAGTCTCCTCACATAAGATCTTTCTTTCTTGGACTGAGGATCAAAAAAAGAAAACTATGTATGAAAAATAGGACAAGCCATAAAATTCCTATCCAGAGATCCTCGATGACAAGAGGAATAATAAAAAACGGCATGCTCAGAAGTATGACCATTGAAATAAATAGATACAAAATTACTTTTCTTTCATGTCTGTCCCACCAGGTAGAGTGTTCAGGGTGGGGAATTTCAGATTTTGATTTCATCAATTATCAGCACCTTTAATATCAATTATATTAATTTACCTGTCAATAATTTCTGAGCCTATTAAAAGAATGACAAGTAGGTCAATATGCAATTTTTTCTCCTATTGACAGCTTATGTAAAGATAAGGCCGAGACAATTGCCTCGGCCTTTCTATAGTTAAGAATGATGATTGAAACTAATTATTATAAGATAACCGCTCCGATTATTCCGAAGATGATGATTGGAATATCAAAGTGGGTGAATGTTGCCACACAGGTGTCCCAAATGTGATCGTGCTGGCCGTCCACATTCAGACCGGCTGTTGGTCCGAGCGTACTGTCTGAGGCTGGAGAACCAGCGTCACCAAGAGCTGCAGCTGAACCAATCAGAAGAATAGTCGCTGCAGGACTGAAGCCTAATTCTAAAGCTAAAGGAACATAGATTGCAGCAATGATTGGAACCGTACCAAATGAAGTTCCGATACCCATTGTAATGAATAGACCTAAAACGATCATACCTGTAGCGGCAAGAAGCTGGTTGTCACCTATAATCCCTGTAACTGATCCAACTAACGTTTCAACGCCGCCTGTCGCACGGATGACATCTCCGTATCCTGAAGCAACCAGCATTACGAAAGCGATGAAGCCCATTATGCCAATCCCATCTTTAACCATGCCATCCAGATTTGTCCATTTGATTGCTCCACCGACAACCATGATCGCCAGCCCGACGATAGCGCCTAGAACTAGTGACCCAACAGCGAGTTGAACAACCAGGGCAGAGATTGCACCAATAAGGGCAAAGATGTGTGTACGATTAAGTTTAACTTCTTCCTCAGACTCATCTCGGTCTTTATACCCAAACTTGTTGCCTGAATGCTCATCGTATTCACGAGGTTTACGATAAGTAATAAGAACGGCAATCAACAAGCCAACGAGCATAGCCAGTCCAGGAATCCATAGAATCTGCCAGATCGAAATATCGCTGACGTCCATTCCGCTTTGAGCCATTTCATCACGTATGATATTGTGGAAAATCAGCCCATAACCTACAGGAATTGTAATGTATGCTGATTTCAAACCGAAAGTCAGCGCAGTGGCGACAGCTCGTCTATCTATTTTCAGTTTATTGAAAACAGAAATAAGCGGGGGGATAAGGATCGGAATAAACGCGATGTGGACCGGAATCAGGTTCTGAGAAAACATGCTGATAAACGCAATAATAAATATTAGTGTGCGTCCAGTTCCTCTAATACTTCTCGACAATCGTTGGGTCACGATTTTTGCTGCACCAGTCTGGTGAATAGCTGCAGCTAAGGCACCAAGTAATATGTAGTTCAGTGCAGTTTCTGCATTTCCACCCATACCACCTATCAATGTTTCCAGCGTTTCGATAAGGGGCATTCCTGAAACCAGGCCACCTACGATCGCCGCAACAATAAGCGCGAGAAGTACGTTCAGCTTGAATAAAGATAATCCAACCATGACAACTACTGAAATTAAAACAGGGTTAGTTAACACTTTCTCACTCCTCTAATTATAATCATACCAATTTTTAACTTAACTAAAATAATACCATAGATTTGCTTCAAGTAGAAAATATTTTAATTCGAAGTATTATTTGAGTGTCAACTATTACTGAGAAATATAAAGCATTTATATACTGGTAGTCGGACTGTCCATATCTTATGGTTCAAAAAAAGAGGCCTGCGTTTAGACCAGCCTCAGTCCAAAATTTTAAGTTTCCTTTATCGATTTGTTCGGTTATTATCACGATATCCCCCAGGACCATACATAAAATATTTAATGCAATATAGTGCTGCAAGACCAACGATCACATAGACGATACGGGCAATTATATTATTCTGACCTCCAAATATAGATGCAACCAGATCAAACTCAAAAAGTCCGACTAACAACCAGTTGACTCCACCAATGATTAAAATGGCTAAAGCGACTCTGTCTAATGTTTTCATTTTTTTATTCCCCTCCTTTCTCTTCTATATTTAAGACACCTAGAGTATAGTTCAAACCCTTTGATATAGCGAGTTATAAGCCCCGAAATATGGAGTAATGTCTCTCAAAAGTTTTAGTCTTTGAATTGACTATCAGACAATTACTTATTTACGATTATGTGAAATTAATAAATGAAACTGATATACTGTTTGTATAAATGTGAGTATTTTAAGAAAAGATTATTGCAGTTTTAAAATAGGGAGTGTTTAAATGAGCGAACAAGTCATCCTTACCAATATGTGTCTGATACGTAACCCTGAAAACCAAGTCGTTGTTCAGGATAGACGAGATAAGAACTGGTCAGGAATAACTTTTCCAGGTGGGAAAATTGAATATGCTGAATCTTTCAAGAAGGCTGTTATAAGAGAAGTTTATGAAGAAACCGGACTGGTCATTTCTGACCCTGTCCTTGTCGGTACCAAGCAGTTTCAGACTGACAAAGACGAACGCTACATCGTTCTATTATACATAGCAACGCAGTTTACTGGTACATTGAGGTCATCCGAAGAAGGAGAAGTATTCTGGTTAGACGTATCGGAACTCCAAAATTATAAGCTGGCTCCTGACCTGATGGATATGTACAAGGTGATGATTTCAGATGAACTAAGTGAATTTTATTATGTGCGTAATCAAAACGAAGAGTCAGACTGGGAGCTTCAATTATTATAAATGCATCTAACAGAAAAGCCGGCTGCTGTCATGGATACTTTAATTAAGGAGAAGAAGATGAGAATTCATTGTACTAAAAAAATGCTTAAAGCGATAAAAAATAGTGATGGTAACTTTGGAGATTCAAAGGTTACAATCGATATGGATTATGATCATGCGATAGATTCGGATGAACTTTACGACTGGCACGCCAATGTAGTGGAGCTTACAAGGGCGACTGTATTGGTTGTCCTGATGAATGATAAAACATATTATCCTATAGTTTGCGGGCCAATCAGATTAAGCAAAATAAATAGATTTTTAGCTGATTTCCAGTCCAATCTGCTTCAATTAATGCAGGAAACTAAAATTCCTGAAAGGATTAGGGAGGATTACGTTAATAACTGTAAGAATGTAACCTTTACTAAGACTTTGAACCATAGTAAAGTCAGCCAACTTAGCTCAATAGGATCGGACGCGCTCCACTACGTCTATTACGAAGATTTAAATATAAAGGATATAGATCCTATTAGTATAAGTGTTTGGTTAAGTGATATCTATCGAACAAAAGATGGTGTATTTCAAAAGCCTATTGATCTGTGGTTAGAGGAATGGTAAAGGCGGACACATTAAGTGTAGGGTAATCGTATTTTACTGACTCTGAAAGCTGAAAGTATCAAAGACACCAAGTATCTCGATTAGGTATCCATTCATTGAACTAGTATCATTTAAATCAAGAAGGAGGGGTTGGGGGACCCCAACCTACAAAAGCATTGGAAACAATGAACAACTGTCTGGGTACTATAGGCGGCTTTTCTTTGTTTTTTTTGTGGGAGCATATAACGGTCTTGTTTTGCGACGAACTGAGCGCCCTCAATCCAACTGAGTGGGTTCCAAGATCCATCTTTCGACCAACTGAACGCCTTCAGTCCAACCGAGTGGGTTCCAAGATCCATCTTTCGACCAACTCGATGGCACGATCACAACTCAGTTGACTGCTCGCGACATCTTTCGACCAACTCAATGACACGATCACAACTCAGTTGGCTGCTCCCACCATCTTACGACCAACTCGATGACACGATTACAACTCAGTTGGCTGCTCGCGACATCTTTCGACCAACTCAATGGCACGATCACAACTCAGTTGGCTGCTCGCGACATCTTTCGACCAACTCAATGGCACGATCACAACTCAGTTGGCTGCTCCCACCATCTTACGACCAACTCGATGGCACAATCACAACTCAGTTGGCTGCTCCCACCATCTTTCGACCAACTCAATGGCACGATCACAACTCAGTTGGCTGCTCGCGACATCTTACGACCAACTCGATGGCACGATCACAACTCAGTTGGCTGCTCCCGACAGAGTGAGTCCTTGTCCTCATCAACCATTATCCGATTCCCACCCGCTAAGCCTGTCACTTACTGAAGAGGGGACCAAACAACTTAGATGATTAGGCACCATATATCATCACCCTTAATTCGCGCCTGCAACGCTGCTTCATTTCAAAAAAAGTTGACTTTAAGTAAGTATAGATTGTATCCTTTATATTAGTGCGTTAAAGGAGACGATTATATTGAACGTTATTAATGGTGTTTTAAATGTGATATACAATGTCAGTTATTTTACCATGCCGATTTTCATTTTACTCCTGGTATTCAATTCAGGATTAAGTGAACACCCAATAACTATTCTCAAGACAGTCAAAGATAACTGGGCCTTCTTCTTAAGGCTGGTGGCGTTTAACAATGTCATTCTCTCCCTCATTCTCTGGCAGCTTCTCAGGATCATCCCAATTGATCCGGTTTATTCTGCAGCGTTTGTTATTCTATTCTTATGTGCAGGTGCCTCGACAGTCATTGCATTTGTGCAGGAAACAGGCGAGAAGATCACTTATGCTGTTTCAACAATGATCCTGTTGACCTTGTCAACAGTTCTGATTTTACCTATTCTTTTGCCGATAATGATTGAAGGGGTAGAAATCACTTCTCTTGACCTTGTCGGAAGTCTTATTGCGAGTATCCTACTTCCTTTATCGGCGGGGTCTTTCATGCGACTGTTTTTCGAAGACTTGGCATTGAAGATTAAGCCTTATACGTTGAAAACACAGAAGGTCATGATGAATATAGCAGTATACGGCATGATGCTGGGGCTTCTACCTGAATTGGTTCAGCTTATCGGGAGTGGTGTGATTACATCAAGCATTCTTATTGTACTAGCATCAGCAGTAATCGGGTATTTGATTGAAATGAAAAATCCCGACCGTGCGATGCAGCTTACTTCCGGATTTGCAGGGGGACAGAGGAATGGTGCAGTTGCATTTGCAGTAGTTTTAAATAACTTTTCTGATCCAGGCATTTTTCTTACGATTGCTGTGACAACGATGATCAGTACAGTGTTGTTCAGCACCTTATCCACTTATATAGGAAAATCAAGACTTAAAGAGGCCGAAACTAGATAAGGTTTCAATTTAAAAAATTACTTGCTGGCCGTGATACCCACGGATTCGGTATGAAGGAGATTAATAATGAATTGGATTACATTTTTTATCGATAAAGCCGTACCTGTAGTTATGCAATACTTACTTTAATTATTGGATCAAGTCTGATTAAGGTTTTCAACAGACTATTGACGAGACAAGTTAAGAAATCAAAAATGGACGAAAGTCTTAAGCCATTTCTTCTGTCTGTTTTTAGTGTCGTAATGAAGATTCTTCTTATTATTGTTGTAATCGGTATTCTAGGCATACCAACAGCGTCGTTTGTTGCTGTTCTAGGTGCAGGAAGTCTGGCGATTGGTCTGGCTTTTCAAGGCGCTCTGTCTAATCTGGCTGGAGGGGTTCTACTTCTGACCATGCGACCGTTCAAGGTAGGGGATTATATTGAAGGATCCGGATACAGCGGAACAGTCAAAGCCATCCAGATTCTTTATACCGAACTGATTACTCCGGACAATAAAATGATCTACATTCCTAACGGGACACTGTCAAATGCTGGAATCGTCAATTATTCTGTTCATGACACCCGACGAGTCGATTTCACTTTCGGAGTTGGATACGAGACAGATACTCAGCATGTGCTGAATGTATTGGAAGGTATTTTAAATAATCATGAGTTGGTCATGTCTGATCCTGAACCGTTTATTCGCCTGTCTGCACATGGAGACAGTGCCGTCGAATATGTTGCGAGAGTATGGGTCAAATCCGAAGATTACTGGACGGTATACTTTGATGTCCTGCAGGAAGTTAAGAAATCCTTTGACCAGGAAGGGATTTCAATTTCTTACCCTTAAATGGATATTCACATGGAAAATTAAATGATAAAGGAAATACTTAAACTAATAAGGGTCTCCTTTTTTCGTCCGATCAATACGGGATCAATTCCTCCAGTGTCATACTACCCTTTGCATTAAGACAAACATTATTCATCATCCTTCCGTTTGGCGAGAACCTTGCATTAAAGGTACTTGCTGGCTTCCCGTATGCTCAAAGAAGCCGTGTCCTGTCAGTGTGTTTCGATGAATTGAGGGACCCATTCAGGATCAGTTTTGCTGTAGTCTCTTAAACTTCAGCCGATTGCTTTATTAATAAAGAATTCATTCTGGTTCAGGTTATTCACTATAATTTCTTCCAGAAGTACAGTGTCTGTTGACTATTACAACGAACTAGAAGATGTGCTATGTACGAGTCTCGACCACGTTGTAAAAGGAGATATTCTCCTGATCACAGGAGCTCGAGGAATGGATTATGGGGCAAAAACTGTTCTTGAAATGCTGCTGGAAAAGAAGACATTGGTTAAAAGGGATGCAGTCATAGATGTATTGAACAAAAAAATAGTGGGAATGGATGACCTGAAACTTGTCGAGTGATTTTCTTTTTAAGAATTTAATAAAATTTCTAAGATGTCCTCCTGTTTAATGCTATAATGATTCAGATAATGGACAAGTTACAGGAGGAAGAAATGAAGACAATCGGTTTTGACACAGAAAAATATTTGAAGGAACAGTCTGCCTATATTCTTGAAAGAGTTGAGAACAGTGACAAATTGTATCTTGAGTTTGGTGGGAAATTAATTGGCGACAAGCATGCCAAACGTGTGCTGCCTGGTTTTGATGAAGATGCCAAGATGAAACTGCTGGCAACATTGAAAGATCAGTCTGAAATTATCATTTGTGTGTATGCAGGAGACATTGAGAGAAACAAGGTGAGAGGGGACTATGGGATTACATACGACCGGGATGTGTTAAGACTCATCGATGAGTACCGGGCATATGGCATTCCAGTGAACAGCGTACTGATTACTCGATACCAGAATCAGCCTAACGTTGATATCTTCATGACCAAGCTTAAACGCAATGGCATAAATGTTCATACGCATAGAGCCATTGACGGTTATCCTACCAATGTCGAAGCAATTGTTGGAGAAAACGGCTTTGCTAAAAATGCTTACATTGAGACTACAAAACCGCTAGTCGTCGTTACAGCTCCAGGAGCTGGAAGCGGAAAACTGGCTACCTGCCTGAATCAGCTCTATCATGAATATGCTAGAGGAAATGAAGCGAGTTATGCAAAATTCGAGACGTTTCCGGTATGGAACCTTCCGCTCAAGCATCCGGTCAATACAGCATACGAAGCAGCTACTGTGGACCTTAAAGATGTTAATATGCTGGACAACTATCACTATGAAGCATACGGGGAAGTTGCGGTCAACTATAATAGAGACACGGAAATGTTCCCAGTTATTAGACGGATTATTGAAAAAATATCCGGAAAATCTTCAGTTTATCAGTCTCCCACAGATATGGGTGTAAACCGGATTAAATCTGGTATTATTAATGATGAAGTAGTCTGTGAGGCGTCCAGACAGGAAATCATCCGCCGCGCATTTTCTATTGAAAATGACTATATAAAAGGTCTGGCTGATGAAGATTCTCTGCGACACATGCAGCTGATCCTTGAAGAAACAGATTTAAAGAAAGAAGATAGAAAACCTGTCTTGATTGCAAGGCAGTATGCAGAAAAGGTACAGAGCAGGATGGATGATACGAGCCTTCAAGCAGTCGTTGCAATCGAGCTGCCTAATGGCAAAGTAGTGACTGGACGCACGACCAGTCTGATGGATGCAGCTGCGGCTGCAATCGTCAACAGCTTGAAATCTTTGGCCAATATTTCTGATGAAATTGATTTGCTGGCTCCTATGATCCTGCAGACGATTCAGACATTGAAAAAAGATGATCTGAAAAGCAAGGTACCTACCTTATCTGCCAACGAGCTGCTTATTGCACTGGCGATCAGTGCGGTAACTAATCCGACCGCAGATCTGGCTTACAGGCAGCTTGACAAGTTGACTGATGCTCAGGCGCACTCAACAGTTATTCTGAACAGCGAAAATGAACAGACAATCAGAATGCTAGGAATAGATATTACGAATGATCCCGTCTATCCAACAGACAATCTGTATTACAATTAAGATTAAAGCTGCCGTCCGCTTATCTCAACTGAGATAGACGACGAGCAGCTACTTTTTTAATTTTTTTGTTTAAGCTGCTTGACGATGGCCTGTTTAGCCAGATTGTCCGCGCCTTTGTTCTGTTTTTCAGGGATCCATTTCACTTCATAAAAACTAAGCTGGGACAACAATTGCTGTATATCATTGAAAATCTCAACATAAACAGGATTCTTCATATGATTCTTTCGGATCGACTGGGCGACAAGCTGACTGTCCGTATGGAATACAGTCCATTCCTGAGTTCGGTCATGATCATGAACCCACTTGACTGCCAGGTAGAAAGCTTTTAATTCTGCCAAGTGATTGTCCAGACAGTTTTCGAGAGGTGCATTAAGCTGTTCATGAAGACCGTCCCCAGCCACTACCAGGCCAGCGCCAGCACATTGGTTTTTCTGAGATACAGCCGCATCACTGTATATTTTAAGCATCCCTGGATTCTCCTTAATTATTATTTGTTTAAAAATGACGTAGAAAAAAGACCAGTTTCTCTGTGCAACTGATCCTCATTTCTATGTATAAGTAAAATGTGTTACTCAGCTTCCACGACTGTAACATTTGTAGCTTGAGGACCGCGTGACCCTTCAACGATATCGAACTCGACTGTCTGGCCTTCATTAAGAGCTTTGTACCCTTCCATTGTGATGCCTGTGAAGTGAACGAACACTTCTTCCTCATCACCAAATTGAATAAACCCGTAGCCTTTTTGATTGTTAAACCATTTAACGGTACCTGTAGTCATCGTTTTCCCCCTAAGATTACTCATTATAGTCGGTTATATCCCTCAGTATAAAGGATACGGTAAACCTAGTCAATCATTGCTACAAGGGAGTCACCGGTGTCCTCGTTAATCCATGCTGTTTTGACCTGTAAAATATGCTAAAATGATTAGGAGAAAAGGTGAGGAGATATGTAATGAAAGAGTGGAAAATAGAACAGCTGACACATTCTTATGGAATAAAAACATTATTTGACGATCTGTCTTTTTCTATCCGTGAAGCACAGCGGGTAGGGCTGATCGGAGTCAATGGGACTGGGAAAACTAGTCTGATCAGAATTGTAGCAGGCGAATTAAAACCTGACAGCGGGCTTATATCAAAACCAGGGGAGTATGAGATCGGATACCTCAGTCAGAAATCGGAACTTGATGAAGAGAAAACTTTGTTTGAGACAGTTTTTGATGGAGATTCACCAGTCGTGCAGGCCGCAAGACATTATGAAGAAGTCCTTCAGAAACTGTCAGACGATCCCCTGAATCCTAAATTTCAGCAGGCATTCACAGAAGCTGAAAAACACATGAATCAGGAAGATGCCTGGACAGTCAGCTCCAGAGCCAAGTCTATTCTTAACCAGTTAGGGCTCTCAGACAGTTCAAAAAAAGTCAGTACTTTGTCAGGTGGACAGAAAAAAAGAGCAGCCCTAGCTCAAGTTCTTATTCAGGAACCGGATCTGCTGATTCTTGATGAGCCAACGAACCATCTCGATTTTCAGATGATCAAATGGCTCGAGGATTACCTTGCGGGTTATAGAGGGGCTTTACTGATGGTTACCCATGACCGGTACTTTCTTGACCGGGTTTCTAATGAGATACTTGAGCTTGAGAACGGAAAGATACAGTCTTATTCGGGAAATTACCAGCAGTACGTGCAGTTAAAAGCTGAGCGGGAAGAAACTGAAGCCAAGATGGCTCACAAACAGAAACAGCTGTATAAACAGGAACTGGCTTGGATGCGCGCAGGTGTACGGGCTCGAGGGACTAAGCAGGAAGCCAGAAAAGAACGGTTTGCTGGTATTGAAAAACAAGTCAAAAGTCAGGTCACTAAATCTGACCTTGAACTGAATTTATCAGGATCCAGATTAGGCAAAAAGGTGCTGGAACTTGAGAACGCGACTAAACGTATGGGTGATTTAACGATACTGGATCAGTTCAACTTGCTTGTTCAGCAGACAGATAGGATAGGAATCACTGGTGTAAATGGCGCGGGTAAAACAACTTTTTTGAATATCCTTGCACAGGAAACAGAACTGGACTCAGGAGAACTCATAATAGGAGATACAGTAAAAATAGGCTACTACAGGCAGTTGAATGAAGCATTTGATGAAGACAAGCGTGTTATAACTTACTTGAGAGAAATTGCTGAGGAAGTAAAACTTGCCGATGGTACCAGCGTCAGTGTGTCTCAACTGCTTGAAAGATTTCTTTTTGACCGTTCAATGCACGGCTCGCCTATCAATAAACTGTCAGGTGGGGAGAAGCGACGCTTATATCTGCTCAAAATCCTAATGCAGCAGCCGAATGTCCTGATTCTGGATGAGCCGACAAATGATCTGGATGTTCAGACGCTGACTATTCTAGAAGAGTACATCAGTCAGTTCTCCGGTGCTGTGATTGCCGTTTCCCATGACCGGTACTTTATTGATAAAATTGCCAGTAAGCTGCTGATTTTTAACGGCAATGGAAGGATCGAAGAAAGTTACGCAACATTAACTGAGTACCTGGAACAGACTAGAGAAATAAAGGAAGAAAAGCCCACAGTCATTAAGAACAAAACTGCACCTGAAAAGAGAAAAGAACCGAAAGAAAAGACGTCACTGACTTATATGGAGAAAAAAGAGTGGGAGTCCATAGAAAGTGACATTGAGCAGCTGGAAATGGAACTTGAAGCCATTCAGGAAGAAATTAGTCATGTGGTATCAGATCACGTCAAGCTGAGTGAATTAACTGATAAGCAGACTGAATTAAGTGGACAGCTTGCCGAAAAATATGAACGATGGGAATATCTCGCACAATACGTATAGAGGAGAGAGTAAAGTGGAACAGGAATACCTTGATTTAGCTAAGAGAATTATAAACGAAGGATCAGTAAGGGAAGACAGAACAGGTACAGGAACACGTTCAGTTTTTGGACACCAGATGAGGTTCGACCTTCAAAAAGGGTTTCCACTTCTGACAACAAAGCGCGTGTTCTTCAAGCTGATAAAAAGTGAACTGCTATGGTTCTTAAAAGGCGATACAAACATCCGGTTTCTTCTGGAAAACAACAATCATATCTGGGACGAATGGGCTTTCGAACGCTTTGTTAAGAGCGAAGATTATAATGGTCCAGACATGACTGACTTCGGTATCAGAAGTCAGAAGGATCCGGAGTTTAAAATACAATACGATAATGAAATGGCACAGTTCAGAGAAAAAGTCCTGACGGATGATTCATTTGCAGAAAAGTACGGGTCATTAGGGAATGTTTACGGTGCTCAGTGGCGGGCGTGGAAAACAGCCGATGGCGGGTTTATTGATCAGATCAAAGAAGTGATTGAGTCTATTAAAACTAATCCTAATTCAAGAAGACACATAGTGTCAGCGTGGAATCCTGAAGAAGTCCCAACGATGGCTCTGCCTCCTTGCCACACACTTTTCCAGTTTTACGTGCAGGATAACAAACTGAGCTGTCAGCTCTATCAGAGAAGTGGAGATGTCTTTTTAGGTGTACCATTCAATATTGCCAGCTATGCTCTACTTACTCACCTCATAGCTCAGGAAACGGGCCTGGAAGTCGGAGATTTTGTGCACACTTTAGGAGATGCTCATTTGTATCTGAATCATATGGAGCAGATTAATGAACAGTTATCCAGAGACGTCCGGGATTTTCCAACTCTTGAACTCAATAAAGAAAAAAGTATCTTTGATTTTGAGATGGATGATATTAAAGTGAAAGACTATCATCCACATAAATCAATCAAAGCACCAATAGCGGTATAAGAGAACATTGTTGCGTGTTACAACTTATAAGTTGTAACACGCAAATATATAACAGGAGGACTGACATGATAACATTTGTATGGGCAGAAGACGAAAACGGGCTGATAGGCAAGGATGGGCAGCTCCCATGGTCGTTGCCGGCAGATATGGCCTTCTTCAAGAAGGTCACTTTGACAGGTAACGTGGCTATGGGACGTAAAACTTTAGACAGTATTCCGAATCCTCCTTTAAAAGAGCGAATCAATTATGTGATGACACGCAATTCAGATTTTCAAATGGAAGGTGTAGTTGTCACACACTCAAAAGAAGAGCTGCTGGATGTGGCTGCGACTGACAAGCCTCTCCATATAATCGGAGGCGTGTCACTTTTTGAGGCCTTCGTAGGAGAAGTCGATAGACTTTACCGGACAGTGATCCACGAGTCATTTGAGGGCGATACTTACATTCCAGAAATTGATTACAGTAAGTTTAAGCTGATTGAAGAGGTAGACGGAACTGTAGATGAGAAGAACCGTCATCCACACACATTTCAGATTTTTGAACGGATAAAAGACTGATTCCTGCTACGAGCATTTATCTGATATAAAAAAAGTCACACCGACTGATCGGGGTGTGACTTTTTCTGTATCTAGAAAAATTACTTACTGTGCAGAGTATTGAATTTAGCTTGAGATTGTCTTAAGTGTAAAGATAAATTGAAAAGAACATGCATACAGTTCCTGTCAGTACGAACAGATGCCAGACAACATGCATATATTTAACATGTTTCAGTCTGTAGAACAGTGCACCGACTGTAAAGGAAACTCCTCCAGCCATTAACCAGATGAATCCTCTAGTGCCAAGTCCCTGGTACAAGTAGTTGAGGAAAAATAAAGAGATCCAACCCATTGCAATATACAACCAGACTGAAAGACCTTGGAATTTTTTGAACCAGACCGTTTTATATACAACACCCAGCAAGGCAATCAGCCATATGACTGATGTCAGTATTGCTCCAAGCCTTCCTCCGATCGTAATCAGAGTATAAGGTGTGTATGTTCCGGCAATGAGCAGAAAAATACTGCAGTGATCGATCACTCGAAAGACTTTTCTTGCTCGAGTAAACGTAAGACTGTGATAAAGCGTACTGGACAAGTACAGCAGGATCAGTGTAGATCCGTAAACAGTATAGGATGTCACTTCAACTGCACCGCCATATTCCAGCCCTTTCTGAACAAGAAACACTAGACCGACAATACTCAAAATTACTCCTATTCCATGAGTAATTGCGTTCAGTACTTCATTAAATACCAGATATTTTTTTGAAAATACTGGGTGATCTGTAAAATTTGACATAGACGCCTCCTTTGTCTCTCACATTCTGTACGACCAATCAAATATTTGGTATACTACTTTAGAAAGACTACTTCTATCTTGTAGTCGGAATTATAACATATTTACAGCACTCAGTTAAATGAAATAACACAACTGAAATTAAAATGCTCGAAAGGAGACAGCAAGTGGCAGAATCACGTGGAAATAGAAATAGAGGAACAAACGGATGGATGTGGGCCTTCCTTATTCTGCTGGGTATCATCATCTCATTAAGCATTTGGATTATTGTTGGTCTGCAACCGTCCAATTCAGACTATACAGGAGAACAAGCTGGAGACTTGACAGTAATCGAAGACAGTTTGAGCTTCGAAGTTGTAACAGATAAAAATCAACTTAATCGGGTCATCAATCTTTATCTGGAAGAAGAGCTGGATGAACAGTTTGCCGGGTACAATGTAGTGATTGATGAGGATGTACAGTTGAGCGGGGCTCTCCAAGTCTTCGGTTTTGATGTAGACTTTTTATTGAGAATGGACCCTTATGTTGTCGATGACGGCAATTTACAGCTTAGGGCAACTTCGATACAATTAGGGTCATTCGATTTACCTATTGGGATCGCAATGAATGTTCTCGGCCAGCAGCTTGATCTTCCTCAATGGATAAGAGTAGATAGTGAGCAGCAGATGATTCTGGTAGCATTGAACGAGTTTCAGCTCGAAAATGACCTTCAGTTCGCTATGCAGCGTATCGATCTGCAGGAAGATGATATCAGATTGAATATTATTTTGCCTGAAGAGGCTGTAAGATGATATACTGATAATCATTTATCATGATGTGTGAAAGGATTGAATACGATGGAAAAAGCTTTACTAGCTGGGGGATGTTTCTGGTGCATGGTCCAGCCTTTTGAAGAAATGGAAGGTATACTGAATGTAGAGTCCGGATATACTGGCGGCCATGTCGAAAATCCAACTTATGAAGAAGTGAAAAGCCAGAAGACAGGGCATACTGAAGCTGTACTGATCGAGTATGATGAAAAACGTGTGTCGTTTGACGATCTGCTGGAGATGTACTGGCAGCAGACTGATCCTACCGATGCTATGGGTCAGTTCATGGACCGCGGGGACAGTTACCGACCGGTTATCTTCTATTATAATGAAGCGCAGGAAAAAGCTGCACGGGACTCAAAAAGACGTCTGGAAGACAGCGGAAAGTATAAAGATCCTATTGTGACTGATATTGAACAGGCACAGACGTTTTATCGGGCGGAAGATGAGCATCAGCAGTTTTACAAAAAGAATCCAAGGTTATATGCAGAAGAAAAAAGACAGCGCCAGGAATGGGTCAACGACAGAAAACAGGTGGGCACTGAATGAGACGCTCATTTTATCATTTTGTCAAAACGCTGGCAGATCCTTACAAAAAAGATGACTTCACGCTGTTCGCCAATGCCGTTTCCAGAGATGGCACATTTCCCAAGCAATCTGAGGATTATGACGAGCTGTCAGACTACCTTGAGTTGAATGCAGACTACGTGGAGTCAATGACCTTGTTCGATGAAGTATTTCAGGAATATAGAGAAACAAACAGATAGGAAACTATAACAGTCAAAGGAGAATTTATCATGAGTACACATATTGGAGCAAAACAGGGAGACATTGCTAAAACAGTTTTAATGCCGGGGGATCCGCTTCGTGCTAAATACATCGCGGAAACATTCCTGGAAGATGTTAAGCAGTATAATGCCGTCAGAAATGCGTTTGGTTATACTGGAACCTACAAAGGCCAGGAGATATCTGTTCAGGGAACCGGTATGGGCATCCCTTCCGTTATGATTTACGGTGAAGAACTGATTCAGGAATACGGTGTGGAGAATCTGATTCGTGTCGGATCAGCTGGCGGGATGAAAAAAGAAATCAAGATCCGTGACGTCGTACTCGCACAGGCAGCGACTACAGATTCCAGTCTACACCGTCAGATATTCAATAATCAGGTCGACTTTGCACCGATCGCAGATTTCGATCTGCTTAAACACGCCTACGATATCGGAATGGATAAAAACATGAGTATCCGTGTCGGTAATGTGTTGAGTGCTGACCGTTTCTATAATGCTGAACTGGACAAGCAGAAGCTTGCTGACTATGGTGTGCTGGCAGTTGAAATGGAAGCAGCAGGACTCTACTCATTGGCCGCTAAGTACAATAAGAGAGCTCTCGCATTACTGACTATTAGTGATCACCTTCTGACAGGTGAAGAAACAACTGCAGAAGAAAGACAGACAACCTTTAACGACATGATGATTATTGCACTGGAGGCTGCTTTAAGAATGGAAGCACAAGCTAACTAAGCTATAAGAAAAGGGGACTCTCATGCAACATGAACCTGATTCACAAAAAGAGACAAGAAAAGTCAGTTTATCTTTATATATCGGATCACTTATAATCGTACTCGTTGTTGCTATAGCAAGTACTGCTCTTGGGCTGAGCTATTTCGGAGATGCAGCTGAGGAAAACGATCATTCAGAAACTGAAACGGTACTTGATTTTACTGATGAAGAGACCACACAGCCGGTAGATTTTCAGCCTATCGAAGAAATGTATTCTATACTCATGACTCAGCATCTTGAAGAAATAGACTCACAGACGTTGATAGAAGGCGCACTGGAAGGCATGGCTGATGCTGTAGGTGATCCATATACAGAATATCTTGACGCAGTAGAAGCGACTTCAATGGATGAGGATATTCAAGGCTCCTTTGAAGGAATTGGAGCTGAAGTCATGAAGGAAGGCGAATACGTGCGTATCGTTTCCCCGATTGCCGGTTCCCCTGCTGAAGAAGCAGGCTTGATGCCGAATGACTATATTGTTGAGGTCGATAATGAGTCGGTCGCAGATTTAAATATCAATGAAGCTGTCTCTCTTATAAGAGGGCCACAGGGGTCTGAAGTCGAGCTTCTCATTTTACGGGGAGAAAACATGTTCAACATCACACTGACGAGAGATTCGATCCCTGTTGAGTCAGTCCGGTACGAACTGGACGAAGACAATCCGACCATTGGATACGTACACATTACCAATTTCAATTTGCCTACCTACGAAGAGCTGGTCGAAGCGATTGAAGAGCTTGAGGACCAGGGCGCGGAACAGTTCATATTCGACGTCCGCGGGAATCCAGGTGGACTGCTGAACTCAGCTATTCGCATCTCTAATATCTTTGTTGAAGATGGAGAACCGATCATGCAGTCTCAGGGAAGAGATGAAGAACCCTTCATTTACGTGGCAGATTCGGGAGAATACGGTGACTTTAAATTTGATCAGCAGGCCGTTCTGCTCATAGATGGAGGAAGCGCCAGTGCTTCAGAGATTCTAGCTGGAGCGATGAGTCAGTCTGCTGATATTCCTCTTATCGGAACACCTACCTTTGGAAAAGGAACGATTCAGAACATCCTTCCTCTGTCAGGCGATGGAGAAGTGAAGTTCACTGCCGGCCGCTGGCTGACAGCTGATGGTGACTGGGTCACTGAAGAACCGATTCAGCCGGATATTGAAGTGGAAATGCCTGAATATCAGAGTTTCCTGTTCATCAATCCTGAAGAAACGTATCAGGTAGGAGATGTTTCTGAAGAAATCGAAAACATCAACGGCATTCTTGATGCACTGGGTTATGATATCGGGGAAGTGGATAATTCCTTTGATACTGAGACTCAGGCTGCTGTTAAATCTTTCCAGGAAGAAAACGATCTGGATGCTGACGGCGTTG
Source organism: Alkalibacterium sp. s-m-28 (assembly GCF_054658175.1). Classification (NCBI taxonomy): domain Bacteria; kingdom Bacillati; phylum Bacillota; class Bacilli; order Lactobacillales; family Carnobacteriaceae; genus Alkalibacterium; species Alkalibacterium sp. s-m-28. Next base: position 23,302 of record NZ_BAAGIQ010000001.1, on the reverse strand, counting down.
TATCCGGTACGACAGCTAGTGTTCTTATCGAGGCACTTCGCGAACTGATCAATGAGAACGACACACAATATGATAGAGCTGTAGACTTTTTATTAAATAATGAATAAAATCTATAGAGGAAGAAAGTAACGTGTGGAAGTTAATCACCTTATTTTCTTTCTCTATCTTTTTTAGTGTAGAATAGAGCTACAGAGTGAAAACACGAAGAAAGCAGGGATGACTGTGAGCGACACATCATTTGAACCTCGCAACGAACGGCATAATACAGGCAGAAACAGAAAAAAAAGTTACAAAAAGAAAAGTTTTGCCCAGGAGTTAGTCAGTACATTCTTATATATTATCGTCATTACAGGAATTTTTGTTGCTATTCGAACCTTCCTGTTCGCGCCGGTAAGTGTAGAAGGGGACTCTATGAATCCGACACTTGAGCATGAAGACAGACTTCTCCTCAACAAAGTCTCCAGTGTCGACCGGTTCGATATTGTTGTTTTTCCAGCTCCCGAAGACCCGGATAAACAATATATTAAACGTGTGATCGGTATTCCCGGAGATGAAATCTCTTACCGAGATCAGGTCCTTTATCTTAACAGCAGACCGGTGGAGGAGGCTTACGTTGACTTATCACAGGAAAGTGATGAGGTTGCGGCTTATTATAATAGTGACTTCAGCCTTCAGACGCTTGAAGGCGTTGAAAGAGTTCCTGAGGGATCGTTCTTCGTTATGGGGGATAATCGGGTCAACTCTAAGGACAGTCGCTCCTTTGGCTTTATCGATATCGATTCTGTCATAGGAGAAACAAGTTTACGGATCTGGCCGATCGACCGCATCGGTGGTCTGGATTGAGCAATGGTATGAAAGAGGATTGATAATGTGGTAATACAGTGGTACCCCGGCCATATGGCCAAAGCAAAAAGAGAATTTACTGAAAAACTGAAGATGGTCGATATTGTCTTCGAACTCGTCGATGCTCGTATCCCTTATTCAAGCAAGAACCCTGATATAAAAGAGATGATCGGAGACAAGCCTCACGTTATGGTCCTGATGAAGAGCGATCTGGCTGATCCTAAGCGAACAGCTGAATGGATCAGGTACTATGATGAGCAGGGTATCCCTGCTGTTTCGATCAACGCGCAGCAGGGACAGGGTCTAAAAGAAGTGATGCAGCTGGCTAAGAAAGTACTGCAGCCTTTCTTCGATAAACGTGAGCAGAAAGGTCTGAAAATGCGAGCGATTCGTGCAGTCTGTGTAGGAATTCCAAATGTAGGAAAATCGACGCTTATCAACCGCTTTGCACGCAAGAATATTGCCAGAACTGGTAATAAGCCTGGTGTGACTAAAGCACAACAGTGGATCAAATACGGAAAAGAACTGGAACTTCTTGATACACCAGGTATTCTCTGGCCGAAGTTCGAAGATCAGGAAGTCGGCAAGCGTCTGGCTGTTACAGGAGCAATCAAGGATACGCTTCTTCACCTGGATGATATTGCTATATATGCTATGGAATATCTGAAAGATAATTATCCAGGAGCTCTTGCTGCTCGGTATAAGCTTGAGGAAGACCTTGAGACGAGTGAATCGATGCCGGAGCTGCTCATGACAATTTCTCATAAACGTGGTTTTCGAGATGACTATGACCGGGCATCAAAAACAGTCATATACGAAATACGAAACGGACAGTTAGGACGGTTTACTTTTGAACGACCATCAGATATCAAAGAAAAAACAGACGATTAAAGAAATCAAGGACATGCTGGCTAGCAGCAGGACTCTTTCAGATGAAGCACTGACTGCACTTGAATCTGATGAGCGAGCTGGTGTGAAGCAGGCTGTCAGTAGCTGGAAACGCCAGGCAGCGAAACAGGCAGAGCTTTTAGCTCAGTTTGAGACCATGCAGGCATTTGAAAACCGTGCCTATGAACAGGGTGCTTCTTATATTGCCGGTGTGGATGAAGTAGGTCGAGGCCCTCTGGCAGGGCCCGTTGTATCTGCCGCAGTTATTCTCCCGCCGTCACCCGATCTGATCGGAATCAATGATTCCAAGCAGCTTAGTTTGAAGGAGAGAGAGTACTGGGTAAGTAGAATCAAAGAACAGGCTCTGGCAATCAGTTATTCGGTTGTTCCAGCAGAAGACATCGATCGTCTGAATATTTATCAGGCCACCCGTGTATCGATGACCCGTGCTGTCACAGACTTGTCGATCAGGCCGGATCATCTGCTTATTGATGCAATGCAGCTTGATTTGCCTATTGCTCAGGAGAAGATCGTAAAGGGAGATGCCAGAAGCATTTCGATCGCTGCGGCGTCGATTATCGCAAAAGTGACTCGAGATGAGCTGATGTCAGATTATGATACAATTTATCCAGGTTACGGATTCGGTAAGAATGCTGGATACGGAACTAAACAGCACTTGGAAGGTCTTGAAAAATATGGGCCAACGCCTATTCATAGGCGCTCATTCAAGCCTGTCAGTACCTATTTTTAATTTATTCCAACTTTTTTCATGAGTTTTTATCTATTTCATCAATGAGATAGATAGAAACTTTTTTTATTGGAGGAAGATAAATGATAATTGATCCGAAAGACCGTCTGTTATTCAGTCTGGCACATTGCCCATTTCTCACCTTGTCAGAGAAATGGCAGCTGGCAGCTGAAAGGATACCGGAACTGAATAAATTTGAATGGGTAGGGAAGAAAAGACGGATGGTGTCAGAAAACAAACGAACTTCATTTTTGCATTATGACAGGGATTTGCCTATAATGCAACTAAATGATCGCTATAAAGCCTCATCGGTTTATTTACTCTCTATATTATCATCCGACTACCCCCATAATCTAAAAGAGATCTTTGACCCGCCACTTGTCCTTTTCTGTAAAGGGGACAGATCACTCCTAACCGGTAGATTACTTGGAATAGTAGGAGCTAGAGACAGTACGGCTTATGCTTCAAGAGTTCTCGAGATACTGATTCCCGACTTAAGCAAGGCTGGAATCACTGTCGTCAGTGGCCTCGCAAAAGGTGTGGACGCTGCTGCACACAGTTTGACTATGACAGCCAACGGAAAAACGGTCGGCGTTGTGGGAACAGGGTTGGATCGCGCTTATCCTGCAACTAACCGGACAGTACAGAAGAAGATGGGAGAAGAGCAGCTGGTGATCAGTGAGTATCCGTTCGGCACGCCTCCCAGGAAACACCATTTTCCGGCACGTAACCGTATTATAGCCGGGCTCTCCAGAGGAATTCTCGTAGTTGAAGCGAAAAGTAGAAGTGGTAGTCTGATCACTGCACGACTGGCCCTTGAAGAGGGAAGGGATGTGTTTGCAGTGCCCGGATCTGTACTGAGTGAGCTGTCTGTCGGATGCAATGAGCTGATCAGAAGTGGAGCTATTTCCTGTCTAAAAAGTTCAGATATTTTAGAAGAGTGGGACAATTATTAGTGAAAATAATTACAATTTTTAATATTCTAAGTTGACAAATCCATTTAAGATGACATATGATGGTAAACGATTCTTTGATTGTGAAGACACTAAGTCGTGCAGTTACTTGAATACCTTGTAAAAATGGAACACAAAAGGGAGGAGCCATCAGTATGGCTTTCAAATATCTGGTGATCGTCGAATCACCTGCTAAAGCAAAAACTATAGAAAAATATTTAGGACGAAATTATAAAGTCGTTGCCAGTTTAGGGCATATACGCGATCTGCCGAAAAGTAGGATGGGTGTCGATTTCGAGAATGACTACCAGCCGGACTACATCACGATTCGCGGAAAAGGACCGGTTATCAAGGACCTGAAGAAGCACGCTAAAAAAGCGGAAAAAGTCTTTCTCGCAGCCGACCCGGACCGCGAAGGTGAAGCGATTGCCTGGCATCTGAGTTTTCTGCTGGACTTGAATAATGAAGAGAAAAATAGAGTGGTATTTAACGAGATCACTAAAGATGCCGTGAAGAATGCTCTGAAGAACCCACGTCATCTGGATGAAAACCTGATTGACTCTCAACAGGCCAGACGTGTCCTTGACCGGATCGTAGGATACCACATCAGCCCTCTTCTATGGAAGAAAGTCAAACGTGGACTGAGTGCCGGGCGTGTCCAGTCGGTTGCTCTGAAAATGATCTGTGACCGTGAAAAGGAAATTAAAGATTTCAAACCTGAAGAATACTGGTCTCTGGAAGCCAATTTTTTGAAGAAAAGAAGTAAATTCAAGGCCAATTACTACGGCTTGAATGGTAAAAAAGCAGATCTACCGAATAATGAGGCAGTCCAGGCTGTACTTGAAAAAATAGACCAGTCCGGTGAGTTCGACGTCAAAAAAGTCGTCAGAAAAGAACGCCGACGTAACCCGCATCCTGCTTTTACAACCAGTAGTCTCCAGCAGGAAGCTGCCGGCAAGATCAATTTCAGGACTCGTAAAACGATGATGGTCGCCCAGCAGCTGTATGAAGGAATCTCTTTAGGGAGAGGCGGAGCTGTCGGTCTGATCACATATATGCGTACAGATTCAACTCGTCTGTCAGAAACAGCAAAAGCTGAAGCCAATGAACTGATCGTCAGTGAGTTCGGAGAAGAATATGCGGCGTCCAAGCCGAAAAAACAGCAGAATAAAAGTGGGGCTCAGGATGCGCACGAAGCGATCCGTCCAACTAGTGCCTCAAGAAAACCTGAAGACATCAAGCAGTATTTAAGTAAAGACCAGTATAAGCTGTATCAGCTGATCTGGTCCAGATTTATTGCCAGTCAGATGAAACCTGCTGTTTACGATACGATGCGTGTCGATATCGAGCAGAATGACGTCATGTTCCGTGCGAATGGATCAAAAGTGAAATTCAAAGGGTATCAGATGGTCTACTCTGAGAGCAAGAAAGAAAAAGACAACATGCTGCCGGAACTGGAGGAAGGCGATTCAGTTAAACTGGACTCTCTGGAGCCGAATCAACACTTCACTCAGCCGCCTGCACGCTACAGTGAAGCGACACTGATCAAGACCCTGGAAGAAAACGGAGTGGGCAGACCGTCCACCTATGCACCGACACTTGAAACGATTCAGCGCAGATATTATGTCACGTTGAAGAACAAACGATTCGAACCGACTGAATTAGGCAATATTGTCAATCAGATCATCGGAGAATTTTTCCCTAATATTGTGGACGTCAACTTTACAGCTGATATGGAGAAAGACCTGGATGCCGTCGAGGAAGGGAAAAAGGAATGGATCGAAGTCATTGATCAGTTCTATCGTCCGTTTAAAGAAGAAGTCACTCATGCAGAAAAAGAGCTGGAAGAAGTTGAAATCGAAGACGAGCCAGCCGGGTTTGACTGCGAAAAATGCGGCTCGCCAATGGTCATAAAAATGGGACGTTACGGCAAGTTCTATGCCTGCTCGAATTTCCCTGACTGCCGCAACACGAAACCGATTGTGAAAAAACTGGGTGTTACTTGTCCGAAGTGTAAAAAAGGTGAAGTAGTTGAACGTAAATCCAAGAAGAGCCGAATTTTCTATGGCTGCGAACACTACCCTGATTGTGACTTCACGTCATGGGATAAACCCATCGGTCGTGACTGTCCGAAATGTGACCACTATCTTGTTGAAAAGAACACCAGGAAGCAAAGTCAGGTCAAATGTTCAAATTGTGATTACGAAGAAGCCCCGCAGAAATAAATAGATAAACTCACCTATTTAAGGCCGTTCAGATCTGATATCAGATCCTGAGCGGTCTTTTTATCAATTAAATATGCTTATCTGGAGTAATTATCCGACGTATGAGAGGGACATCTGAATCTAAACAAAGGCGTTAGAGCTTCATGCGCATTGGCCCACAATGTGTTAAAATAGGGATAGCGGAGGGTGAAGAGACATGACAAAAAAATGGCTGAATCTGTTTTCAGATTACTTGAACAATGAAAGACACTATTCGGAACATACTAATCAGGCTTATATCGATGACATTAAAGCATTTACTGTCTTCCTAAATGAAACAGGTGAAGCGGACCTTCTAGCTGTAGAACTGTCGGATGCCCGGATTTATTTGAGCTACCTGACAGACAGAAAATACTCGAGAGCTTCCATTTCACGTAAGATCTCCAGTCTTCGCGCATTTTATCAGTTTCTTTTAAATAACGAAATTGTCAGTGACAATCCCTTCTCATATCTACACGTGAAGAAAAGGGGATCCAGACTGCCGACCTTTTTCTATGAGAAGGAAATGGATGCGCTCTTCAAGGCTGCAGAAGGAGATACACCACTTGACTACAGGAATCAGGCGCTTCTGGAACTGCTGTATGGAACGGGGATTCGTGTCAGTGAATGTCAGGGGATTCAAGTAGATGACGTGGACTTCACCATGGGCATGCTCTTTGTTAAAGGAAAAGGAAACAGAGAACGCTATATCCCATTTGGACATTATGCCGGTGAAGCAATGAAAGCCTATCTGGTCAGTGGACGTGAGGTACTGATGACCCGGTACAATAAAACACATGATCATCTTTTCGTCAATCATCATGGTGAGCCGATTACACAAAACGGGATTCATTTTGTCCTGACCCAGCTGATTAAGGAAAGCAGTCTGACGAACAAAATTTCCCCGCACATGCTGAGGCATACCTTTGCTACTCATCTGCTCAACAATGGAGCGGATATTCGAACTGTACAGGAGCTTCTGGGGCATAAAAGTCTGTCGTCTACTCAAGTGTATACGCATGTAACGACTGAACACCTGCAGAAAGATTACAATGCCTTCCATCCTAGAGCCTGATGAATCATTCTTATAAAATGGCTTACCTAATCAGACAGGTTAGACCTTTCAGCATCTTGCTCTTTACAATGGAAAGAAAAGGTTATACATTGGTTAGTGGAACGACGAGAAATCAAAAAGTAAAGAAAGATAAATACGGAGGTTTGAACATGACACAATTTCATGCAACAACGATTCTTGCAATCCAGCATAATGGTGAATGCGCAATGGCTGGAGATGGTCAAGTCACAATGGGTGAACAAGTTGTGATGAAAGGCAAAGCACGTAAAGTTCGAAAAATTTATAACAACGAAGTTCTCGTTGGATTTGCAGGCAGTGTGGCAGATGCCTTTACTCTTGAAGAAAAGTTCGAGGGCTATCTGAATCAGTATAATGGTCACCTGATGCGTGCTGCTGTTGAACTGGCACAGGAGTGGCGTACAGACAAGATGATGAAGAATCTTGAAGCTCTTCTTATTGTAATGAACAAGGAACAGATGCTGCTTATTTCAGGTAATGGAGAAGTGATCCAGCCTGACGATGGTATTCTGGGAATTGGTTCTGGAGGGAACTTTGCTCTCTCGGCTGCACGTGCACTGAAAAAGTACGGCGATGGTCTGTCTGCTGAAACGATTGCGAAAGACAGCCTGACAATTGCAGCTGACATCTGCGTCTATACCAACCATAATATCGTAACGGAAAAACTGTAAGGAGACGGATTATATGAGAACAAGAAAAGATTTGACCCCTAGAGAAATCGTTAGCCGCCTGGATGAGTACATTGTCGGACAGAATGATGCTAAAAAAGCCGTAGCTGTTGCCCTGCGTAATCGCTACCGTCGCCTGAAGCTGGATGATGACATGCAGAAGGAAATTACCCCTAAGAATATTCTGATGATAGGTGCTACCGGTATAGGTAAAACTGAAATTGCCAGACGTCTGGCTGCGATTGTGGATGCACCGTTTATCAAAGTTGAAGCGACTAAGTTTACAGAAGTGGGTTATATTGGCCGCGACGTCGAATCCATGGTTCGCGACCTGACTGAATCTGCCGTTCAGCTTGTCAAAGAGGAATACCGCAAGAATGTTAAAGGACGTGCTGAAAAAAGAGCAATTGACCGTGTTGCTAAAGTATTGGCACCGGGCATCAAGAAAGAAAAGAGTGCGTATGACAATAATCCTCTTGCCGGCATGTTCAGAGGTATGGGCATGGACCCTAACCAGTTTCCTCATAACCAGGAAGACGAAGAGGAAACCGTCACTTCAGAAATCTCTTCCAAACGTGATGAATTGAAGGAACAGATTTCTAGAGGAATGCTGGATAGCCGTGAAGTAGAGATCAAGATCGAAGAAAAGAAAAAAACGCCTAACAATCCAATGAGTGCACCGATGGAATCCATGGGTATCGACTTATCTGAGACATTTGGAGCACTTACACCAACGAAGAAAGTCAAACGCAAGGTGACTGTCAAGGAAGCAGTCAAGATCTTCACTGAAGAAGAGGCGGACAAGCTGATCAATCAAGAAGACATTAATGCAGAAGCGGTTCACCTGACAGAAAACAGCGGCATCATCTTTATTGATGAGATCGACAAAATCACGTCCAAAGGTCAGCAGAACAGTGGCCAGGTATCGAGAGAAGGCGTACAGCGAGACATCCTTCCAATCGTTGAAGGATCAAGTGTCCGTACAAAATATGGAACAGTTAACACTGACCATATCCTCTTCATCGGTTCTGGAGCTTTCCACCTGTCCAAGCCAAGCGACTTGATTCCTGAACTGCAGGGACGTTTCCCGATCCGTGTCGAGCTGAACGATCTGACTAATGAAGATTTCGTCAAGATCCTGACCGAACCTCAGAATGCACTGATCAAGCAGTACCGTCAACTGTTAGGTACAGAGAATATCGATGTGGTGTTTACAATGGATGCGATTGAAAAGATCGCCGATATTGCCTTTGAAGTGAACGAATCAACAGACAATATCGGAGCACGCCGCCTGCATACGATTCTGGAACGCCTGCTTGAAGACCTCCTGTTCGAATCACCGGATATGAGCATGGGCGAAGTCAAGATCACTGAGAAATATGTAGAGGATAAAATCGGCCACATCGTCGAGAACAAGGATCTGAGCCGTTATATCCTGTAATAAGTCAATTATTCGCTTCTATAAGGATAACTGGTAATCAAAAAGCATTGAAGCTGTTCGGAAAGTCCGGCAGCTTCAATGCTTTTTTCAGTTAATTATCGTCTGATGAAGATTGATCGTGTCATAGTGATAGTTTAACAGGTAATCTCCTTGCTGAACTACAATTAGAGCGGACTCTAACTGAATCTCCGAATCCTATTAACCGACTGAACTATAACGAGAGGATGTTTAACAGCATCTTAGGTTGATTATTTAATCAAATCTACAACTAGGAGGCCTCTAAAAGTACTTCAATTTATTTGAAACTATTAAACTATAACTAGAAGAGGTCCAGCGACAGTTTACTGCAAGTCAGCCAGTCTAAAGTATAAGTATACCGGTTCTAACGGCATGAGTCCCAGTTCAAGCCATCCACCACTGTAGCTAGCCGAGCATCGATAGAATCTTTAGACTAATTGACAATCCATCGATCACCTCCAGTCAGGAATAGAGATTTTAGATCTAATAATGAAACGATTCGCCGAGCGAATCGCACATCTTATGAAAACCTTAAACAGTTCAAAAAATAAAATCGGTCAGACGAGTTTTTCACATGTCTGACCGGTTTAGTATATATGCTGCATGTCCAAGCTTATGAACACTGACAGCCTAACTGTTTTTAGATTTCTTTGAACTGTTGCGACCGAACGGCACGCGGTTTTCTTCGCCTTTTCTAATGCGTTCAATATTTGAGCGGTGTCTGACTAGGATAATGATCATGGCTACCCAGACGGTTACTGCAAAAATCCAGTCTCCGATAAACAGTGAAGCCACTGCAGCAACCACTAAGGTGATGATGCTCGCCAGGCTAACCATGCTGGAAAGGTACAGTATACCTGCCCACAAGCCAATCAGGATCGATACAAACAATGGCTGAGCGCCTAATGCGATGCCGGCAGTCGTCGCTACGGCCTTGCCACCCTTGAATCTAGCAAATATAGGGTATACGTGACCAAGTACTGCAAAGATGCCGGTGATCATTGGATGAAGTTCCAGCCCCAGCCAGACCGGCAAGAGAGCAGCTATCGTTCCTTTGGCGATATCAAGAATCATAACGATTGTCCCGGCTTTTACTCCAAGGACACGAAAGGTATTAGTCGTTCCCATATTACCGCTTCCGTGTTCACGGATGTCAATTTTAAAGAATAGATTGCCAACCCACACTCCAGACGGGATGGAACCCAGAAGATAGGCAATTACGATAATGAGTATGTTACTCAACTTGTTTCCTCCTTAACTCATGTCCTGCACTAGGAATTATTTTACCATGTCCAGAGACCGATCGACAGTAGAATTTATTGAAACAAGCTCAGTGAAGGATATTTGGACATAACAGGAACAAATGTTTTTAACAAAAAATGCCTCAGGTATGGTAATATTAATAATGCTTGTACTTTTCATATTGAAAAGTATAATGAGTCTGGAGCCACGCATGCTTTACCAGCAGTAAGCGAATGCATAAAGGAGACTGTAAGGAATGGCAATGAATAAATACGATGATAATGCAATTCAAGTACTGGAAGGCCTGGATGCGGTAAGAAAGCGTCCGGGTATGTATATCGGGTCAACCGATTCAAGAGGGTTACATCATCTGGTCTATGAGATCGTTGATAATTCCGTGGATGAGGTCCTGGCCGGTTACGGGTCGAAGATCGACATCACTATTCATAAAGATAACAGCATAACCGTAAAAGACAACGGACGAGGTATGCCGACTGGGATGCATCAGTCTGGTGTTCCGTCTATCCAGGTCATCTTCACTGTCCTGCATGCTGGAGGAAAGTTCGGTCAGGATGGGGGTTACAAGACTTCGGGAGGCTTGCACGGCGTTGGTGCATCAGTCGTCAATGCACTGTCAGAATGGCTGACGGTCACTGTCATACGCGACGGATTTGAATACACTCAGCGTTTCGAAAATGGCGGCAAGCCGAAAGGTAAACTGACGAAAAAGAAAGCCGCCAAAAAAGAAACAGGAACGACTGTCCACTTTAAGCCAGATCCTGCTATCTTTTCTACCACTGACTATTCGTTCAGCCTGTTGAGTGAACGGCTTAGAGAATCTGCCTTCCTGCTGAAAGGCATGACGATATCAATCACAGATGAACGCAAAGATGCTCAGGAGACTTTTCATTATGAAGAAGGAATCAAAGAATTCGTTCATTATTTAAATGAAGAAAAAGATACTTTGACGCCGATCGCCTACTTTGATGGCGAATACAACGGGATCGAAGTGGAATGTGCGTTTCAGTATAACGATGGCTATTCTGAAAACGTCCTGAGCTTTGTCAATAACGTCCGCACAAAAGATGGCGGAACCCATGAAATCGGTGCAAAATCAGCAATCACCAAGACTTTCAATGAGTATGCCAGACGAGTCGGTTTGCTGAAAGAAAAAGACAAGAATCTGGAAGGAACGGATGTCAGAGAAGGAATCGCGGTTATTCTTTCTGTGCGTATTCCTGAGAATCTGCTTCAGTTCGAAGGGCAGACGAAGGGTAAACTGGGAACCACAGAAGCCCGTACCGCCTGCGATACAGTTATTTCTGAGCAGTTCAACTTCTATCTGGCTGAAAACGGCGAAATGAGCCAGCAGATCGTGCGTAAAGCTATTAAGGCTAGAGAGGCTAGAGAAGCCGCCAGAAAAGCCAAGGAAGACTCCAGAAACGGCAAAAAGCGCAAACGCAAAGAGACCCTACTGTCCGGCAAACTGACTCCTGCCCAAAGCAGAGACGCCAGCAAAAATGAACTTTATTTGGTTGAGGGAGACTCAGCGGGTGGTTCAGCCAAACAGGGACGGGACAGAAAGTTCCAGGCCATACTGCCACTTAGAGGGAAAGTCATCAATACTGAAAAAGCAAATATGCAGGACATTCTGAAGAACGAAGAAATCAGTACAATGATCTATACGATCGGCGCTGGTGTCGGTCCCGAATTCGATTTGAAGGACTGTAATTATGACAAGATCGTGATCATGACAGATGCTGATACGGACGGAGCCCACATTCAGGTGCTGCTTCTGACATTCTTCTATCGGTACATGAGACCACTGATCGAAGCAGGAAAAGTCTATCTTGCACTTCCTCCTCTTTACAAAGTATCTAAAGGTAAAGGGAAGAGTGAAGTTATCGAATATGCCTGGACTGATGAAGAACTGGACAAGCTGCTGAAGTCATTTGGCAAGAACTACATGATCCAGCGATATAAAGGACTGGGAGAAATGAATGCCGACCAGTTGTGGGAAACCACGATGGATCCCGCTACCCGGACACTGATCAGAGTAACGATCGACGATCTCGCCCAGGCAGAACGCCGCGTGTCTGTCCTGATGGGGAATAAAGTCGATCCGAGAAGAAAATGGATCGAAGACAATGTCGAGTTTTCTCTGGAAGAAGAAGGAAGCATTCTCGAAACGAACGAGGTTATGGATGAACTCGAAAATCCAATCCAATAGCAAGAAAGGTTTGAATGACTGACATGACAAAAGATCGAGCAGAAGTACAAGAACTGACCTTGGAAGAGGTCATGGGTGACCGGTTCGGCCGGTACTCAAAATATATTATTCAGGAACGGGCCCTTCCGGATATCAGAGACGGACTTAAACCTGTTCAGAGACGTATCCTTTACGCCATGTTTTCTGAAGGCAACACTCAGGATAAAGGGTTCAGAAAATCTGCCAAGACTGTCGGTAACGTCATCGGTAACTTCCACCCGCACGGAGACAGCAGTGTGTACGAAGCAATGGTAAGAATGAGTCAGGACTGGAAGATGAAGACCCCACTTATCGATATGCACGGGAACAACGGAAGCATGGATGGCGATCCGCCTGCAGCTATGCGTTACACGGAAGCTAGACTGTCAAAAATTGCGTCCGAATTGCTTAAGGATATCGATAAGGAAACGGTCGAGCTGGTACTCAACTTCGATGATACGACGAATGAGCCGACTGTACTTCCAGCACGTTTTCCAAATCTCCTGGTTAATGGAGCAACAGGGATTTCTGCAGGTTACGCGACGGACATCCCGCCACATAATCTCAAAGAAGTGATCGATGCCTGCGTGTATCTGGTGTCTCATCCTAATGCATCAATAGATAAGTTGATGGACTTCATCAAAGGCCCTGATTTTCCTACTGGTGGCATCATTCAAGGAGTCAAGGGGCTTAAGTCTGCTTATAAGACTGGCAAGGGGAAAATAGCCGTCAGGAGCAAGACTGAAATCGAGTCTTTGAGAGGCGGAAAAGAACAGATCGTCATTACAGAGATCCCGTATGAAGTCAACAAAGCGACCCTTGTGCGTAAAATGGACGAGATACGTTTAAATAAAAAAATTGAAGGCATAGCTGACGTCAGAGATGAAACGGACCGTACTGGCCTGCGTATCGTAATCGAGCTGAAAAAAGATACACCAGCAGCGGGAATCCTGACTTATTTGTTCAAGAACACAGATCTTCAGGTCTCCTATAATCTGAACATGATTGCCATCAGTGACAGACGGCCTCAACAAGTTGGCATTAGAGAAATACTGAATGCCTATCTGAAGCATAAGCGTGATGTCATTATTAAACGTACGAAATTCCTGTTAAGCAAAGATAAGAAACGGGCCCACATCGTTGAAGGTCTGATCAAGGCTATTTCCATTCTAGACCAGGTGATCAAGACGATTCGACAGAGTGCCAACAAAGCTGATGCCAAAAACAATATCATCAAAGCCTATGATTTTACTGCCATGCAGGCAGAGGCGATTGTCAGTCTGCAGCTTTACCGCCTGACTAATACAGATATCACACAGCTGCAGAAAGAGGCAGAAGAACTGAATACCCGGATCGATGAATACAATAAGATCCTGACTGACGAAAAGACACTGAACAACGTCATTCGAAAAGAATTGAAGGAAATCGGTAAGACTTATGCCCAGGACCGTAAAACAGTCATTGAAGAAGAAATTGAAGAATTAAAAGTAGAAAAAGAAGTGCTGATTGCTGAAGAAGAAGTGATTGTTTCTGTCACCAGAGATGGCTACCTTAAGAGAACCAGTCTGAGATCTTACGGAGCATCTACTCCCGAAGAAATTGGACTGAAAGAAGGAGACTACTCGCTCTTTACAGAAAAGATGTCGACGCTCGAGCAGGTTGTCCTGTTTACTTCCAGAGGGAACGTGATCAACCGACCAGTCCATGAAATTCCAGATATTAAATGGAAAGATCTTGGTCATCACATATCTCAAAGCATAGGCCTGGAACCAAACGAGAAAATCATTGCAGCCTACGGACTGGATGACTTCAGCGACAAGCAGCGTTTCGTCTTTATCACCAAGGAAGGCTACATCAAGCAGACCTTAGTATCTGAGTACGAACCAAAACGGACTTACCGCTCGCGGTCTGCTACAGCAGTCAAACTAAAATCAGCAACTGACGAATGTCTGTCCGTCTATCTTATTGATGATGACAGTAAACTGGACGTCTTCCTGATTACTCACCTTGGATTCGGCTTACGTTATAATTTAACGGAAGTGTCTACAGTAGGTGCCGGAGCTAGTGGAGTAAAATCGATCAATTTGAAGAAAACTGATCATGTGGTAAACGGAATCGTGTTCAACCCTGAAGAAGGGAACAAGAGCATCATGTTGGTAACACATAGAGGTGCAGTCAAGAAAATGAATGCGAAGGATTTCGACCTGATTTCTAGAGCGAAGAGGGGACTGCTGGTTCTAAGAGAACTGAAGAACAAACCTCATCGAGTGTCTCTTGTAATCGATGTAGATGACGATCAGAATGAATGGACGATCGTCACGGACAAGAATGCCAGACAGCTTCTTGTGCCGAATGATTATTCCTACAGTGACCGTTACAGTAACGGATCCTTTATTTTTGATGAAGATTCTGACGGAACACCAGTGGACGCCTACAAGGCAAAAACAGTTGAAATCGAAAAAGATGAAAAAGATAGTTAAGTAATTTATGCATGACGTGAAATAAGGCTGGATACCAGATATATCTTTGGTTTTCTGAGCGACTACAAAAGACGAGCGGCTTTTCTATTGATGAGGAAAGCGGCTCGTCTTTTGTTTTGATAAAATCTACCAGTGGTCATTTAAATTATTCAGTTTTTTACTAATTTCTTAAGCTTGTTCAGATGAGCGTCTTCTCCCAAGACAATCAGTGTCTGAACCGGTTTGAGCATATACTCTTTCGTCGGATTGAATAGGATTCCGTCCGTCACATTGTCATTTTCCTTGACTGCAACGATGATCAGATCTGTCTGTTCAGGGATATTGGCAACCATCAGTATTTTATGACTCAGCCTTGAGCCCTCATAGGAGCGACTTCCTGAAAACCGACAGTGGACATCGTTATTAAAGTCATGTAGATGGCATCCATCAGACTGATATTCAGAAGAAGCGAATAGCCGATCGTTTCAACGATAACAATAGCTATCAGAAGATAAAATATAAGAAATATCCGTTTGCGCTGCTGCAATGGGTCAGCTCCTTTCTATGGTCTTTTTATCATTTTAACATGTCTATCAGAGAGTGAATAACCGGAAAGCGGAAAATCATCCCTGTTAACATAACTTTCAGCAATCAGTTGTACAGTCTAGATCTACCTCAAGCAGTCAATCCAAAGATGAAGTAGAAGTAGAAAGATTCTCTTTCTACTTTGATCCAACAATTCAGCCTTGAAATGAAGCTAGACGACGGCTAGTTCCAGTTTACTGTAAAGGATCATGCGGTAGTTTCCATTAGGAGAGGTCTAAGAGAAGGATATCAATCATGAAATAATATAAGCTACATGTAGAAGGGGTCTAGTTGTAGCATACTTACTTGACGACTAACTAAGCTATAACTAAAAAGTCTTTATTTATATTTGAGATATCTGAATAAGCACGAAACTGTCATTACCGCTCCTTTAATTGAAGCTTAAGTCATGGCTGATTAATATGCTCTCGTTAGAAAGACCTGCTCAATAATAAAGTTATCTGTCAGCAGACCAGGGGAGACAATTGAAACTGACTGATCTAAAAAAAGACAAGACCGAGTGATCAGTCTTGTCTTTTGAATTATATTTAACTAAGCAATGATTTAACCTCTAAAAGCTGCACGGTAAACTTCTGCGAGCTCTTTGACTAAAGGCATTTTAGGATTAGCTGTTGTGCATTGATCTTCAAATGCACGCTCAGCCATGTCGTCAACAACTGCTTCGAAAGCTTTTTTATCAACGCCGTTATTTTTGATACCCATTGGAATCTCCAGTTCTTTAGCAAGATCATAGATTGCTTTGATCAGACTTTCGACACCTTCTTCAGTCGTACTGGCTGGAAGATCAAGTGCTTTTGCGATCTCAGCATAGCGTACATCTGCGATAAAGTGCTCATATTTAGGGAAGGCAACGAATTTAGTTGGCTTCTTGGCATTGTAGCGGACCACGTGTGGCATAAGGATCGCATTGGCGCGTCCGTGAGCGATGTGGAACTGAGCACCCAGTTTGTGCGCCAGACTGTGGTTGATACCCAGGAATGCATTCGCAAAGGCCATACCGGCCATCGTTGATGCGTTGTGCATCTTTTCTCTAGCTACTTCGTCATCACCATTGTGATAAGCAGCAGGCAGGTGCTTGAATACCAGCTGGATCGCTTTGATTGCCAGACCGTCAGTGTAGTCGTTGGCCATGTTTGACACATAAGCTTCGATCGCATGAGTCAGGACATCCATACCTGTATCAGCTGTAACCACTTTTGGCACACTCATGACAAACTGAGGATCAATGATCGCAACATCCGGAGTCAGCTCGTAGTCTGACAAAGGATACTTGGTTGATTTTTCAGTATCAGTAATAACGGAGAATGACGTTACTTCAGAACCAGTACCAGATGTTGTAGGGATTGCTACGAACTGTGCTTTCTCTCCAAGAGTAGGGTACTTGTAGACACGTTTTCTGATATCCATGAATTTTTGCTTGATGCCGTTGAAGTCTGTATCTGGGTGCTCGTAGAACAGCCACATTCCTTTAGCTGCATCCATTGGAGACCCTCCACCTAAGGCGATGATGACGTCCGGCTGGAAAGCAGCCATTGCTTCTGCTCCTTTTAGAACTGTCTCTTTAGATGGATCCGGTTCAACATCTGAGAATATTTCACAATGAACATAATCCTGACGGTTACGCAGGTGATACAGTACACGGTCAACATAGCCCAGTTCGACCATCATAGGGTCAGTTACAATGAAAGCTTTCTTGATGTCGGGCATTTTAGCCAGATACTGGACAGAGTTACGTTCAAAGTACACTTTTGGTGGGATCTTGAACCATTGCATGTTGTTTGTACGTTTCGCACGTTTCTTCACATTGATTAAATGCATAGTACTGACGTTAGTTGACACTGAGTTTCCTCCAAACGATCCGCATCCTAGAGTTAGGGAAGGGAGATAAGCATTATAGATGTCACCGATAGCACCTTGAGATGACGGTGCGTTGACAATCAGACGGCCTGCTTTCATGCGGCGGTCAAACTCGCTGATAACCTGATCGTCGTTGGAATGGATAACTGCTGAGTGACCTAAACCACCATACGCAAGCATTTCTTCAGCACGTTTGATTCCTTCTTCAGAACTGCTGACTTTGTAGGCAGCCAGTACTGGGCTAAGTTTTTCTCGTGAGAGAGGGAAGTCTCTTCCGACACCAGGGTATTCAGCTATAAGAATTTTTGTATCTTCAGGCACTTTTACGTTTGCCATTTTAGCAATCTGATATGCTGAACGTCCGACGATATCCGGATTCAAGTGATTATCTTCTGATACCATCAGCTGTTCCACTTTAAGGCGCTCCTCTTTAGTCAGGAAGTGGCATCCGTTGTCGATCATCTGTGATTTCACTTCTTCATATACTTCTTTATCAGCGATGACAGCTTGTTCAGAAGCACAGATCATTCCATTATCGAATGTTTTGGAAAGAATCAGGTCGTTAGTGGCTCGTTTGACATTTGCAGTCTTTTCAATGTAGCAAGGGACGTTTCCGGCACCTACACCAAGAGCAGGTTTTCCTGAGCTGTATGCTGATTTAACCATGCCTGATCCGCCAGTTGCGAGAATAGTAGCTACTCCGTCGTGCTTCATCAAGGTCTGTGTCGCTTCAACAGACGGTTTTTCGATCCACTGGATACAGTTTTCCGGCGCACCCGCTTTAACAGCTGCTTCGTAAACAGCACGGGCTGCAGCTGAACTGGATTTCTGAGCAGAAGGGTGGAAAGCGAAAATGATCGGGTTACCTGTTTTAATAGAAATCATAGATTTAAAGATTGTTGTGGAAGTAGGATTGGTTACTGGTGTAACTCCGGCAATGACCCCGACCGGTTCAGCAATTTCAACTGTGCCTTCATGAACGTTCTCATTTATTACACCGATTGTTTTATCATGTTTGATGCTGTGGTAGATGTATTCTGAAGCAAAAAGGTTTTTGATGATTTTATCTTCATATACACCACGACCAGTTTCTTCTACAGCCAGCTTAGCTAAAGGCATATGCTGATCAAGACCAGCCAGAGCCATTTCCTTCACGATGTTATCGATTTGTTCCTGATCAAGTTTGTACATATTATCGAGAGCTGTTTTAGCCTTCGTGACTAACTGATCGATATCTTTCTGTACATCTGTTACTTTATTAGTTTTGTCTAATACTTTTACCATAATGGGTTCCCTCCATTTAGTTAGTGAAGTATTGAGCAAGTTTAGATTAAAATAAGTCTTTCTCCAATTTTACCGTCTTATAAAGATGAAAAATGAAGAAAGCTTGTATGCTCAACACTTGGATTGTTTTTATCTTTTTACAAGCACATCATAACACAGTGAAATCGCTTGCTAGAAATTGAAATTGTGTCCATTTTGTAACACATTGTGATAAATTGAACAAGTGTAACGGGACAACCATCTCCTTACTAATCGTCATTAAATGTTCAAAGATTCACTTGTATAAAGTGAGCTAATGTGATAAAATGGACATGTAGAAAACGTGAAAGACAAAGGAGAATCGACTATGGAAAAGCAACGCACAGATGAGATGACTTTGGAAACTTTATGGGAAGGGTTCAAAGGAAAGAAATGGAAAGATGCCATTGACGTCCGTAACTTCATTCAAAGTAACTACACACCGTACGATGGTGATGAGTCATTCCTTGAAGGCCCAACTAAACAGACGGAAGAGTTGTGGGAACAAGTGATGGATCTTAACAAAAAAGAACGTGAAGCAGGCGGAGTTCTTGATATGGATACTTCTGTTGTTTCAACAATTACTTCTCATGGACCGGCTTACCTGACTAAAGATAAAGAAAAAGTTGTCGGGTTCCAGACAGACAAACCATTCAAACGTTCACTTCAGCCGTTTGGCGGCATCCGAATGATGGAGCAGGCTGCTGAATCATATGGTTTTGAAGTAGATCCTTATCTATCTCATATCTTCAGAGACTGGAGAAAGACTCATAATGAAGGAGTGTTCAATGCATACACGCCTGAAATGCGAGACGCAAGACGCACTGGTGTCATTACAGGCCTCCCTGATGCATACGGTCGCGGAAGAATCATCGGTGACTACCGTCGTGTGGCGCTATATGGAGTCGACCGTTTACTAAAAGAAAAAGAAGCAGATAAAGCACAGTCAGATACTGCTATGATGAGCGAAGATATTATCCGTAAACGTGAAGAATTGAGCGATCAGATTAAGGCTCTTCACGAATTGAAAGAACTGGGTAACATTTACGGATTTGATATCTCACGCCCTGCCAAGACTGCTGTAGAAGCGTTCCAATGGCTGTATCTTGGTTATCTGGCCGCAATCAAGGAACAGAATGGTGCCGCAATGTCATTAGGCCGAACATCGACTTTCCTTGATATCTACATTGAAAGAGATCTTAAAGATGGCATCATGACTGAAGTAGAAGCACAAGAGCTCGTCGATCACTTTGTCATGAAACTGCGTCTTGTAAAATTCGTTCGTACGCCAGAATACAATGAACTGTTTTCAGGGGATCCGACATGGGTAACTGAAGCGATTGCCGGTGTGGGAATCGATGGGCGTCACCTGGTCACTAAGAACAGCTACCGCTTCTTAAACACGCTGAGCAACCTGGGTCCTGCACCTGAACCTAACTTGACTGTTCTGTGGTCAACTAAGCTTCCGTCAGCATTCAAGAACTACTGCTCTAAAGTATCTATCATAAGCAGTGCGGTACAGTACGAAAATGATGACATCATGCGTGAAGAGTGGGGCGATGACTATGGTATTGCCTGCTGTGTGTCTGCTATGCCGATTGGTAAACAGATGCAGTTCTTTGGAGCTCGTGCAAACCTGGCAAAAGCTTTACTTTATGCCATCAATGGCGGCGTAGATGAAATGAAGAAAACCCAGGTCGGACCTAAATTCCGTCCGATCACTTCTGAAGTACTGGATTATGACGAAGTAATGGAAAAATACGACGATATGCTTGACTGGCTTTCAGGCATGTATATAAATACTCTGAACATCATCCACTACATGCATGATAAGTACAGCTATGAAAGTATCGAAATGGCTCTTCATGATTCCGAAATCGTCCGTACTATGGCTACTGGAATTGCCGGATTCTCAGTTACAGTCGATTCTCTGTCCGCCATCAAGTATGCAACCGTGAAAACAGTAAGAGATGAAAGTGGCCTAGTTGTCGACTATATCATCGAAGGCGATTATCCTAAGTACGGAAATAATGATGATCGTGTTGACCAAATCGCTGTAGATCTGCTTAAAGCATTCATGAGTAAAGTTAAGAAACACCCAACTTACAGAAATGCAGTACACACAACATCGATCCTGACCATTACTTCAAACGTCGTATATGGTAAAAAGACAGGAAATACACCAGACGGACGTAGAGCAGGCGTGCCATTTGCACCTGGCGCCAATCCGCTTCACGGAAGAGACACAAACGGTGCTCTTGCAAGTCTGAACTCTGTGGCGAAACTGCCATACGATCAGTCGCTTGACGGTATTTCAAATACCTTCTCTATCGTTCCTAAGGCATTAGGAAAAGAAGAAGAGACTCAAAAACGTAATCTCTCAGCAATGCTGGATGGATACGTCAAAAAAGGTGGGCACCACCTGAACGTCAATGCGCTGAACCGTGAGACGCTTGAAAATGCTATGAAGCATCCGGAAGAGTACCCGCAGCTGACGATCCGAGTATCTGGTTATGCGGTAAACTTTATCAAACTGACGAGAGAACAGCAGCTTGATGTACTGAGCAGAACATTCCATGACAATATGTAAGACAAGTCGGTAAGGGACTTATTTATAGGGGGAACAACAAATGGCAGAAAAAACAGTAGGATATGTACACTCGATCGAGACATTCGGTTCACTGGATGGACCAGGCATTAGATTCGTGGTGTTTATGCAGGGGTGTCGTATGCGCTGTGAATTCTGCCATAACCCCGATACATGGAATATGGGAGGCGGCACGCCGTACACTCCCGAAGAAATGCTCGAAAAAGCGATCGACTATAAGGACTATTGGGGTGAAGAAGGCGGAATTACAGTAAGTGGTGGAGAACCCCTGCTGCATATCGACTTTCTGATTGAGTTTTTCAAGCTCGCGAAGGCAGAAGGCATTCATATTTCTTTAGACACTTGTGGTCAGCCCTTCACTTATGATGAGCCTTTCTTCAGTCGCTTTCAGGAGTTAATGAAGTATACCGATCTTGTTCTGATGGATATCAAGCATATCGACAATGAGATTCATAAAAAATATACGATGCATCCGAATACAAGCATACTGGATATGGCCAATTATTTGTCAGAAGTAAATGTGCCTATGTGGCTGAGACATGTCTTAGTCCCTGAACGCTCCGATTATGATGAGTATCTGCAGCGGTTGAGCGACTTTATAGATCAGCTGGACAGCGTTGAGAAGGTTGAAGTCCTTCCGTACCATAAACTGGGTGTATACAAGTACAAGGAACTCGGTATTCCCTACAAACTGGAGCATATCGATCCACCAACGGCAGAACGAGTTGAAAATGCCAATCGTATTCTTAAGACTTACAAATATCAGACAAACTGAGTAAAAAGAACTTTGCCTGTCTAAGATTCGTTAGACGATCATGGCAAAGTTCTTTTTCTATGTGTAAAATTAATGTCGGAAGAGGGGAAATTCGACCTAGACAAAAAGAAAGAAGACCCTTAATCTAGAGATAACGACAACGCTAGAGAAAGAGGTCTTCTTATGAATCAAATTATATCAGAAATCATCACAACTTTAAAGGATTCTTCTTCCCTTTTAGAAGCAGAATTAGCCTTAGAAACGGTTTTTCAACGTATCACTCAACAGTTACTCAGTGCCGCTATTAAACAGATTGATTTAGAATTACTTCATGATTACAAAGAACAAGGATATGAGATTGACAGTGTGCCTGACCGTACGCTTCAATTTACATTCGGAACCGTTGAATTTGAACGCCACCGTATGCGAAAAGAAGGCGAAAAAAGTGTGATTCCTTTTGATAAAGCCGTCGGCTTAAAGCCTAGAATCCGTAATTCTCCTCTTGTAGAGATGAAAGCAGCTCAAATAGCTTCAGATGGAACGTACCGCAAAGCAGAAGAAGCTATTAATCTTCTTACATCTTTTTCGCTGAGTCATACGACCATTCATACTATCACTCAAAAAGTCGGTGAAACCATTCAAGAATGGACAGAAACAGCACCTCTTCAAGACGAGACATCTCAGAAAGATAAGAAAAAAACGCCTGTCTTATTTATTGAAGGTGACGGGTTAATGCTTACAAAAGGCAAGGAGAAAAAACGTCCTGAGATTCATCGTGTTCAGTTTCATGAAGGGGTAGAGTATAAAGGAAAACAGAAAAGACCTGTCTTAATTAATTCTAAAATGTTTGAGAGTACTGTATCAAGTAAAGAAGCTTTTAAACGTGCAAGCCTTTGGTTAGAGTCGCTGTATGATATACGCGAGACGATCGTCATTTCAAACAGTGATGGAGGCAGTGGTTACGACAAAGATAAATTCCATCAAATCATTGGCAAATGCCAGCGACACGAACATTTTAGAGATGCTTATCATGTAAACGAGAAAATCAAACAACGAATGTATTTTGATAAAAAGATGGAAAAGAAAATGAAAGAAGCTGTGCGTACATACGATTGGGATCGTATTGAAACCATAATCGCTACAACGGAGAGTCGCATTGAAATTAACAATGAAAAAGCAACTGAATATCAGGAAGAACTTACCATGTTAAAAGCTTATCTATATAGAAATTGGGAAAGTCTTAAACCATTTAAAATGAGGGATTTACCCGTAAATAAAGGGATTGGTGTTTGCGAAAGTAATCATCGTCCTTATAGTTATCGTATGAAACG